>DAIRET010000153.1:0-7083 GCA_036795455.1 Ignavibacteriaceae bacterium | reverse complement strand
TTTTCAACCCGGTTTTACCCGGCTATAATAACGTACATTTCAGTACTGCTGTCGTTTTTAGTAACGCTTTGTTTAACCTCAATAAATTTCGGTATGGGGAATATATTTGTAAATTTTAAAGAGAATAACCCGATAAGAATTTCATCTTCTCATGGTGCAGTAATTTCGTTTTTAATCTGCCTAATTTATCTTGTTACACTGATAATAATTCTATTTAACCCGGCATACACATTTTTCGATTCTATTCGTAAAGGATTACAACCCGAAGTTAATTATTTTCTTGTTCCGGTTATAATTATTGCGGTTGTATCCGCGATTCTATCTTACGTTTTCCTTTCTTTTGGAGCTAATAGAAAGGAGACATAATTTTCCGGTTAGTAATACTTAATATCAGTTACTTCTAATTTTAACCAGTGAAAATCGCCTGTCTCTAACTTCCAGGTAATATTGTACTTAAAAGGAACTCTGATTCCTTGAAATTCTTTAAAGCTATTTCCGTCAACCGTTACCAACCACTTTTCAAGAGTTGAGGTCTCCTCACGCTGGTAATATCTTTCAGCTTCAAAGCTGAGAATGTCTCCCTCTTCAGTAAAGTGAAATAAAGCAGATGCACTTATATTTCCGTAACTCATAAATACTTTTGCGCTGAGTGAGTCGATTTCTTCCCACTTGACGTATTTACTTAATGCAAAAGAAGGGAACCATGTACTTTCACCTAAATACCTAAGCATTGACCCTTGGTCTATTGTTTCTCCTTTTGCATCGGCAACCGGAATTAAGGATAAAAGTTTTATCAACATATGTCCTTTCCCATCATCATATTTATCTTTGCCCGCTATTGTAATAAAGGGCGCGGCTTCAACATCAGCAAGCCATAAAAATCCCGGTTTGTAAAGTGTAAAGTACTGTTCGGCAGAAAACGGCATCCAGCTACCGTCTGGTTTGGTTCGCATTTCACCTTTTTGATTTAAATAGACGTTTGAGATTAATTCTTTTCCAATAACTCCGGAGCGTCGTAACCATCTTTGTACCGGAAAGGGTAAATCAGAAAGCATCTCTTCTTTTATTATCTGCTTTCCGGCATTCTCAACCGGGAGGAATGCTTGTATTTCATTGTGAACAATTGTATTAAAACTCCATGTTCCGTAAGCAAGAATTGAGGCAATGAAAATAATAACATTGAAGATAGTACCGTACTTTGCATCCTGCCACGAGAGAATTATTAAAACTTGCGATACAATTACTGCTGGAACTGCAACCATCCACCACCATTCTTTCCCTAACAGGATTAAAAGAAATGTAGTTAAGAAAAGGACCGTTGTTATTAACCAGAAAAGTCCAACAGGTTTAGAAATATAAGATTTCAGTTCATTGATTTCCGCTATTCCGAATCCTTTTAGAAAACCCATTGTATGAATAGCACCATGAATCAGCACGATAATTAGAAGTAGTATTTTCATTCTATTTTGAATCCCAAAAAAAAATAGTCAGATTGTAAATTTTTTCGATTATGATAACAAATTTAGCACTTCCGAAATTACTATGGAAAAAGATTCCAAATTGATTCAAGAGTATTAGAATAAAACCGGTACTATCGCAAGCACTACAATATCTAAAAAAATAGCTCAAAAAAACTTCAAAATAATTGTATCTTTAAAATGAAATAAAGAAGATTCAATGATGCTATTAGCACAATTGTAACGGAAAAGGTTAAAGCAATTAAAGTCGCGAAGAAAAAACTTAATTCGATTAAAGGTGATCTATTCTCAGGTAAAAATGACTTTGAGTATTTTAAATATGAAAGTTCAGAAAAGTGGAGAGAGACTTCTAATAGTAAACAAATCGCAAAATGATTTGATACGGGATTTTACAAAAAAGCTACACAGGATTTCCATGTGTAGCTTTTACTTATTAAAATAGGTTAAAATGTTTTTGCTATTTTGAGCCTGTTAACCGCGCGTGTTAATGATGCTTCTGCACGTGCAGTGTCAATTTCTTCTTTCTTTTCAGAAGCTAATCTTTTTCTTGCCCTTTCAGCAGAATCTTTCGCACGGTCAATGTCTATCTGCTCCGGTTTTTCAAGTGTATCAGCAAGTACAAGAACATGATTATCTTTTATTTCAACCGAACCGCCACTTGTAGCAAAAGCAATCTCATTTTTTTCGTCAATTATAACTTTTACTACACCGATTTCAAATGTACTAACGAGCGGAGTATGATTGAATAGAACCTGGAACTCGCCTTTTGTTCCGGGTAATGTAATTGCAGCTACCTCTGCTTTGTAAGCAACTTTTTCCGGTGTAATTATTTCAAGGTTAAACTGTTTCATATTAATTACAGTTTTTTAGCTTTATCAAATGCTTCGTCAATCGTGCCGATGTACATGAACGCTTGTTCAGGTAATTCGTCGCATTCTCCTTCAAGTATGGCTCTGAATCCCTTCACTGTGTCTTCAAGTTTGACGTATTTTCCTTTGTATCCTGTAAATTGCTCAGCAACATGGAAAGGTTGACTCAAGAACCTTTGAATTCTTCTTGCTCTTCTAACAGTAATTTTATCTTCATCGGAAAGTTCGTCCATACCGAGAATATTAATAATATCCTGCAAATCTTTATAAGCCTGAAGAACCTCTTTAACACGCTGGGCGGTTCTATAATGTTCTTCACCGAGGATTGATGGCTCAAGAATTCTTGAAGTTGAATCAAGGGGATCAACTGCAGGGTAAATACCGAGTTCCGAAATTTGACGGCTTAAAACCGTGGTAGCGTCAAGGTGCGAAAAAGCTGCTGCAGGTGCAGGGTCAGTTAAATCGTCTGCAGGAACGTAAATAGCCTGAACAGAAGTTATTGAGCCTTTATCAGTAGAAGTAATTCTTTCCTGTAAAGCACCCATCTCAGTAGCAAGGTTTGGCTGGTATCCAACTGCTGAAGGCATTCTTCCAAGAAGTGCACTAACTTCCGAGCCGGCTTGTGTAAAACGGAATATGTTGTCAATAAAAAGAAGAACGTCTTTTCCTTCTTCATCTCTAAAATATTCGGCAATTGTAAGACCTGTTAAACCTACTCTTAATCTTGCACCTGGAGGTTCGTTCATCTGTCCGAAAACAAGCGCTGTTTTGTTAATAACACCGGATTCTTTCATTTCGAGCCAAAGATCGTTTCCTTCGCGTGTCCTTTCACCGACACCTGTAAAGACCGAATAACCGCCGTGATGTTGTGCGATGTTGTTAATCAGTTCCTGGATAATAACTGTTTTTCCAACACCTGCACCACCGAATAAACCTGTCTTTCCACCCCGTGAATAAGGTTCAAGTAAATCGATAACTTTTATACCGGTTTCAAACATTTCTGATGAAGTTGATAATGATTTAAACTTTGGAGCCGATCTGTGAATCGGGTATTTCTTTGCAGTATTGATCGGACCTAATCCGTCTATTCCTTCACCTATAACGTTGATTAATCTTCCAAGGGTTTCTGGACCGACCGGAACGGAGATTGGAGCACCGGTATCAATTGCATCCATTCCTCTGACAAGTCCGTCGGTTGAATCCATTGCCACTGTACGAACTCTATCTTCGCCGAGATGCTGCTGAACTTCAACAATTAATTCCTCTTCTTTTCCTTCTGTATTAAGTCGGGGAATTTTAAGTGCGTTAAAAATCTCTGGAAGGTAGTTATCTTCAAATTGGATATCTATAACAGGACCAATAACCTGTACGATCTTACCTTTTTTGTTGCTCATTTCGTTCCTTCTTAAAATTGACTTCCAAAGTTAAATATCCGGTTAAATTTATACAAATCTGTAATCCTTTTTCCTTTTAATAAGAACAACATTAACCTTAAGACTTGAATATCTCTGTAGGTAGCTGATAATACAATTCGCCTGCACCCCGTAATACTTTTCCCGTAAAAACAATATTTACAATCATTCCCTGTCTAAAAAAGATTGATGCACTTCCGTCGGAAATTAAATAAGAGGCATATCTTGATATATGCGGTTCGTGTCCCACAATTGCAACGGAATTAGCGTCAAGCGAATTTACAAGTACGAGAAGTTCATCAATACTCATCCCGGATGATAAACCGCTTTCAAAAATCAAATCATTTTTTATTCCCAAAATGTCTTTAATTATTAATGCTGTTTCCTTTGCTCTTTTCAAGGGAGAAGAGATAATATAATCGAATGGTGGAATAAATTTCTTCCATTTACTGACTGCGCCAATCATTTCCAGTTTCCCGTTTTCGGATAGAGCGCGTTCATCACCGCTTAAGTTTGATTTTATTGGCTCCGGTTTCCCGTGTCTAATTAAATATAATTCCATATTTTATTCCTAATTGCTCAGTTAAAATTAGCATTCTATACCGAATGAACTTATCATATTCTCGAATACCTGTTTATTCTCTTCATAATACTTAACCGGGCATTCGAATATAATTAAATATTTCAGCGATATACAACTGATCTCAAAGAATCGGTAGTAATTCTCGCCGGTTTTTATCTTTTCATTAAATCTAACAACGTAATGCCCGTGCATATTATTCTCAAGTTTTGAAGAAATGTATGCCTCTGCGTTTTCATTCTCACCGATCTTGACTACAAGAAACGAAGCATCAATCTCTTTATTATATATTCTTGTCCCGGAGACTTCTTTTTTCAATTCGATAGTTGGTTTTACGTTCCTAATAAACCGCCATCCTTCAGGTATAAAAATTGAAAATTTATTTGTTCTGTCTTTGTAATTGTTGTACCTATTGATAGAATCGATTGAAGTCTGCACACCGGTTGATTTTAAAGCGGATATTTTATCTGTAATTGCTGGGTTTAAAGGTTTTCGTTTATATCCTTTAATTAATTCCATTACCTTTGAATTAAAACTATTCACACCGCTGTAAAATGTCAATGACTCTTTGTCGTAAAAGTAGGTGCCTACATCAGACTTAGCTTTTTTATCGATGATGTAACTATTTCTCACGACAATTGAATCGGGTGTAATTAATGTTATCTCTGAACTAAGACTTGTACTCCCCGAAGTTAAAGAAGAAAAACTTCTGAATGATAAAAACATTGTATCGCTGATTGTTGTGTATAAAGAAATCCTTCCAAGCTTTATGGAGTCTTTGGAGTTGAAATCTTCTTCGACTATAAAAAAATCAACTTTGTTAGCTGATGCGGTTGTCAGTTTTAAGAAACCATTGAGCGATCTATCAATTAAATAAAGTTTTTGCTCACTATCATATACTGCAAACAAATTGTAAACCGGGTTGGAGTACTCAACTAAAAGCCCGTAATATTTTTTCTCTTTCTGCATTATACTATCCACAGTTACGGAGTTAAAAGCCGGAGGTAGGGGAATTCCAGTATCGATAATAAAGTTTAAGCTGTCGTTTGCAGTTCTGCTGCCCGTATTTGCAGATATAAAAAGTGATTTAAGTTTTTCTCCGTTAAATGTTTCCGTAGTTTCTTTCGGCTTATCCGAGCAAGCCGTTATAAAACAAATAAACAGAAACAACAAAAAATGAATTGAAATTCTCTTTAAAGATTCGCAATACAAAACCATCAGAATACTACTTCTCATTTTCTTCTCTTATAACTTCTGCTTCTAATGTTGAGTAATTCAAGGTTAAAAACTTTTTTCTATTATAAATGAAAATTTTATATTTACCCGTCCGAAAAAATTTGACAAGACAAAATTAAGAATTTTTATGAAGTAAACAGCAGTAAACCGGATTATTGAGAGCATTTAATTTCATATTTACGTTTTTTCTCTTTTTCACAACAGGGTTATCCCAGCAGATAACTGTTCCACCGCTTGCTTTAGACGGCATAAAATTCCAGTTCAAAATAGAAAACATACCGGACACTACCTCAATAGTCAATGTCTCATTTCTAAATGATGAAGATGGTGTTGATTTCAGCTTCATTCAACAAAAGGGAATTGTAGATACACAAATTGTATTAAATAATTCGGGAAACTATTCGATTATGTCAAGCAATTTTCCCGGACTAACTTCAGGGATAAGAGTACTACCGGGTTTTTTTAGCATTATCCCGCCGTTATTAGCAATACTTTTAGCACTCGTTTTTCGCCAGGTAATTGTAGCTCTTTTTGCCGGAGTTTTTACCGGTGCTATATTCATTTACGATTATAATCCTCTTTTGGCATTAATGCGTTTAATTGATAGAGTAACAGTTGAAACAGTAGTTGACAGATCGCATACGGAGATTATTATTTTTACGCTCCTTTTCGGTGGAGTTGTTAGTCTTATTTCCTCTAACGGAGGGACGAAAGGACTGGCGAATGTATTGATAAAAATCGCATCTACAAGAAAGAATACAATGATTGCAACATGGTTAATGGGACTTGCAATCTTTTTTGATGACTATGCCAATACTCTTATAGTCGGTAATTGATGAGACCCATTACCGATAGGTTCAAAATCTCCCGTGAAAAACTTGCATTTATTGTAGATTCAACTTCCGCACCTGTTGCCGGTTTAATGATTGTTAGTACATGGATTGGTTTTGAAATAGGTTTGATACAGGATGGCTTGCGATTAATAAATTCTGAAACAAACGCTTACGATGTGTTTATTCAAACAATTCCATATCGTTTTTATCCTTTGGCGATGTTGTTTTTCGTTTTTTATAGTTCATTTGTTCAAAAGGATTTCGGACCTATGCTGAAAGCTGAAAGAAGAGCTTTAAAAGGAGAACTGGTAAGAAACGGAGCTACAATAGCTGAGGATTTAACCGGGTCAACCAGCTTTAAAGGTAATCATACAAAACCGAAATGGTATAATGCAGTTGTACCGATTTTTATTTTAGTTTTCGGAACCGTAGGAGGATTAGCATATTCAGGAATTATCAATCTGCATGCAAAAGGTGTTTTTGAATATTCAATACGTGATGTGATTAGCAACTCTGAATCGAATTTGGCGCTTATGTGGTCAAGTCTTGCAGCTTGTATTGTTGCAATCGTAATGACTACTTCTCAAAAAATTTTGAATCTCGGTGATACAATTGATGCCTGGTATAGAGGAATCCGTTCGATGCTCTTTGCAGTACTCGTTCTTATTTTTGCAT
>DAIRET010000152.1:0-7235 GCA_036795455.1 Ignavibacteriaceae bacterium | reverse complement strand
ATTTTTACACATTTTTTAGGAGGTTATAAAATGAATAGAACACAACTGTTTCTTTCGTTTGTTTTATCTTTCATTCTACTGGTAAATATGAAAGCACAAGATTTTAGGCAGGTTAGCGAGTATTCCTACCCTACAATCAGTGGTGCGCATTTTATTAGCAATACTACAGGTTGGTTTGTTTCAAGCGGTGGTGATGTACGTAAGACAATCGATGGTGGAGTAACTTGGACAAAGCTTCAAACAAATATCGAAGATAATTTAACGGAAGTCTTCTTCCTTAATGAGAATGTCGGTTTTACCGGCGGTACCGGTAGTAAAATATTTAAAACTATTGATGGCGGTTATACATGGACTGGAACCGATATAGTGAATGGTGCCGGTACATTGTACGATATTTATTTTTATAACGAGAACAAAGGGTGGTTATTATCATCAACTTCCTCTGCAGGACAAGTTATCAGTACAACTGATGGAGGAACAACCTGGAATATTGACCTCAATCATGCTGCCGGCGATCTTGAGTCAATGTCTTTCTTTGGTGAAAATAACGGTATTGTTGTAGGCGGTGGAGTAGGTAAAGTTGATTTGTTTTACACTACTAACGGCACTAACTGGACAAAAGCACCGGTCCCCACATTTCCTCCCGGTTATACAAGAACCGATATTCGAGGTGTTTATATGTTTGATGCAAATAATGCCTATGCTGTTGGTTGGGGTTCAATTGTTGGTATGCAATCCAGTATTTTGTTAAAAACTACAGACGGAGGTGCTACCTGGGAGTATTTGACGCAAGCTGAAGAAAATAGGACATACGATAACCTTTGGGCTGTTTACTTCAAAGATGTAAATAATGGTATCGGTATTGGCGGGGCAACAAGAGGTACAGTTGCAATCAGAACTAATGACGGGGGTCAAAACTGGATTCCAATTGATATTCCATGCGGAGTTCAACTAAACACAATCAACGGTTTCGGTAACGAAATTATTATTTCAGGCAGCAGTGGTGTTATTATGAGGAGTAATGACTTCGGAGATAACTGGCAGTTACTAACTCCAATGCCAAATGGTAATATGAATGGAATTTCCGCACCAAGTGATAATGTTATTTATTCAGGCGGTTTCAACTCTGTTTTCTTAAAGAGTACGAACGGCGGAGTTGATTGGCAAGGTGGTTTTTTAAGAGCTGGTGGAGCAGCTCCTAATATTCAGGGAATTTTCTTTCTGAATGAAAATGTTGGTTACACTGCTCACTCTTACGGAATGGCAGCAAAAACTACAGATGGCGGTACTACATGGAATGCGGTTATCCCTGATACTCCTGCAACAACATTTACTCTTTATGCTCCTTATTTTGTTAATGAGAATTATGGCTTTATAGTTGGAAAAGCAGCTACTAATATTGACATAATTTTAAAAACAACAGACGGTGGAAACACATGGGATGCAAAAACAGATCTTTTCCAGTGTCATTGGAGAAGTGTTGCATTCAAAGATGAGAATAATGGAATTGTAGTTGGTGAAAAATTAACCGCTGCTTATACAAACGATGGTGGAAGTACCTGGACTGCTTCAACCTTTACAAGTTTACCTCCAGGAACGGAAACTCCGAATTTATTCAAAGTAACTTTTGTTTCCGGTAACCGTGCCGTAGCAGTAGGGGATAAATTGATTCTAATTAGTACAGACGCTGGAGCTACATGGAATTATTCTCCGGTTACAAATCTTATTGAAACAATGAACGGAGTTGCATTTATCGATGAGAATAACGGTTGGGCTGTTGGTTCAAAAACTACTTCACTCAGAAGCGTTGGATTATATAAAACTACTGATGCAGGTGCGACTTGGGAAAATAAAGCCGATATATCTGTCTTTGATACTTCAAAAACTTTATATGATGTTTCGATTTCTCCTTCAGGTTACGCTTGGATTAGCTCAACACAAAGCGTTATTTATACAGATGCACCACTGGTTTCTGTAAGGGATGGGGAATATTCTCCATCAGCATTTGAATTGGGACAGAACTATCCAAACCCGTTCAATCCTTCTACTACAATTAAATTTAATTTAAATGTAAGCGGGTTTGTCTCCCTTAAAGTTTTTGACGTTCTCGGAAGAGAAGTTGAAACGCTGATAAATAAAGAATTAGAAGCAGGTACGCACTCAATAGAGTTTAGTACAAGAAATTCTTCAATAACAAGCGGTATATACTTTTACCGTTTGAAAACGGCAGATAAATCCGAAACACGGAAAATGATGCTCTTAAAATGATTTTTTTATACCCGGTATAAAAAAAATATGCCGGGTATTTGTTTTTTTCAAGAAAGTATTTAGATTTAGATGAACAAATTTTTAAGTTTTGTTAAAACACTTGCAATAGTAATTGTTTGTTACGTTGCAACGACCTATTCGCAGATTCCCGCCGGATATGAGATAGGCATAGACTATATAGATGAGATAGACATTCAAGCTATAATTTCTTACTTAGCATCCGATAGCTTGAAAGGGCGTCCGGCGGGTTATTTTGAAAACGATGAAGCTGCTAAATTTATTGCAGAGAAGTTTAGCAGCTTCGGGCTTAAACCCTACATTGAACCCCGAAATCCCAAAGCAAAATCAGTTGATAATCATGAGGATAGCGATAACTATTCTTCATTGCTTGCAACACCTAAAGTTGAATTAACACCTTACGATAAGTATTTCCAAAAGTTCTACATGCTTGATAGCAAATTTGATAAGGATAATTCCTCTTTATCTATTTCTATATGCAAAGATGATGTAACGAGAAGTATAAGCTACGATTTCAAAAAGGATTTTATAGTTGATTACAAGGAAGGAACGAATCTCTCCGTTTGTGCCGACGTGGTTTTTCTCGGATACGGAATTGAAAAAGGAGAGAATAATTACAGTGATTATTTAGACGCGAATGGAAAACCAATCAATATAAAAAATAAAATTGTAGTAATGATAGACGGTTACCCGCAAGAAAAAGATTCTTCTAGTCCATTTAATCAAGTTAAAGGTTTCGTTTATAAAAGCGTAAAAAAGAAAGCTGAAACAGCATTTGAAAAAGGTGCAGTTGCCGTTCTTGTAGCAAAAAATCCGCTTAACGGGTTACCACCATTTCCGGTTCATTACAGCGGGTATGCAAACGCTTTTTCAAAATCTGATTTTGGTCTGCCCGGATTAAAAAGAAAAGAATCGGTTCCTATAATTTATGTTGATGACGCTGTAGTTAATGAATTGTTCAAACATACGGGTAAATCGTATTTGAACACAATGCAGAATATTGATAAAGAATTGAAATCCAATTCTTTCGAGGTTGCTAATGCTTCGGTGTCGTTTAAAATAAAATATCAAAACGAGTTGATACCCGTACAAAATGTGATTGGGTATATTGAAGGAAGCGACCCGGTTCTCAAAGATGAATATATAGTAATCGGGGGGCACTACGATCACGTCGGTTTAGGTTACTACGGTGCAATGGACAAAAAAAATACAGGTCAAATTCATAACGGCGCAGACGATAACGCTTCAGGTACTGCGGGTGTAATTGAATTGGCAGAAGCTTTCTCTAAAACCAAACCGAAAAGAAGTATTATCTTTATTGCTTTTACTGCCGAAGAAAACGGGCTGCTCGGTTCAAGGTATTATGCTTACCAAAATCCATTTAGAAGTATGGAAAACACTGTTGCCATGATTAACCTTGATATGATTGGGCGAAATGAAAATGAGCTTCTTTGGATAGGAGGAATTTTTTACAGCAGTGAAATGAAGGACGTTGTTGAAGAAGCTAACAAAGAAGTTGGATTTGAACTACTTTACAACGTAGGCTTACTTACTTTCGGAAGCGACCAGGGTCCTTTTATTAAAAAGGAAGTCCCGGCTGTTTTCTTCTTTGCTGGTTTACATGATGATTATCATACACCTGAAGACGATATTGAAAAAATCAATTTTTCAAAAGTAAAAAACGCAACAAAACTTGCATATTTAACCGGCTGGATAATTGCTAACAGCGATAATACACCGGCTTATAGACAACTTTCAATGGATGAAAAAATTGTTCTTGTTAAAGATTCATTGGAAAGACAAAAGAAATTCAGAAACAGTGATGAATAAGGAATAACGAAAATGAGGATTATGATTAGTAATATGATATGTGGTAGGTTTATTAAAAAATATACTGTAATGCTGTTTGTTTTATCTGTTTTACAAGTATCACTACTTGCAGCGGAAAAAACAAAATATGAAGAAGGAAAAGTTTACCGTCATCAATTGGAAAATGGTCTGACAGTTTTAACAATGGAAAGACATATCGCTCCGTTGATTTACCATCAACTTACTTATAAAGTTGGTAGTAGAAATGAAAAACTCGGGATTACCGGTATTTCTCACGTAGTAGAACATTTAATGTTTAAAGGAACGAAGAAATATGGTAAAGGTGTTGCCTCAAAAACAATATCAAGTAATTCAGGCGTTTTCAATGCTTTTACGGCAAATGACATGACAAGCTATTACGAATATATGCCGAAAAATAAAATTGAGATTGCTTTCGATATTGAATCCGATAGAATGCAAAATGCAATTTTCGACCCGGATGAATTCAAATCGGAAATGGAAGTAATAATTCAGGAAAGAAGAATGCGTTCCGAAAGTTCTGCCCAGGGAATCCTTAGGGAAGAATTGAATGCAGTTGCATATTCATCACATCCGAACCGCGACCCTATTATTGGCTGGCCCAGTGATTTGCGTAATATGACAAGGGAGGAAGCATTCGAATATTATAAAACATATTACACGCCTAATAACGCATTTCTTGTACTGATAGGCGATTTTGAGACGGATGAAATTATTAAAACTGTGAAGAAGTATTACGGCAGTATTCCAAGAGGACCCGAAGTAAAAGATATATGGGCTTTCCAGGAGCCGCAAAAAGTCAGAAAAACTTTAACGCTTTATCATACTGATATTACCGCTCCTGCTTTACGTATGTCTTTTCATGTTCCGACTTATGAAAACCCGGATGCAGCAGCTTTAAGAATTGCAGGAATGATTTTATGCGAAAAAAGCCGTGATGCAAGATTGTATAAATTGATGGTAGAAAAAATGCAGCTTGCTTCGTCTGTTGCAGGCGGATTCGGAATGAGCAAAGACCCATCGCTATTCTCAATTAGTTGTTCTTTGAAACCGGACAGTAGTGTTGATAGAGCTGAAGCTATTATCTGGGAAGAAATAAAAAAGATGCAAAATGAAGATGTAACAGATCATGAACTTCAAAAAGTAAAGAATAGATATAAATTTAACCAGGTTACGAACTATACTAAAAATGCAGATATCGGCAGCCGTATCAGCCGTTATGAAACTTTTTTCGGATGGGATTTTTTCTTTGAATTTGATAAAAGAATGTTGGAAGTAACAAAAGAAGATATTAAACAAGTAATGAATACTTATTTCAATCCGCACCAGGTTACAATTTCTTATACTTTCCCTAAAATGGGTGAAAAACCGACGGGAAAGAAAAATACAGACAGCGAAGAGATGGATGATACAGAGAACTTTTATCTCGATGGTGATAAGTTTTATTTTCAACCGCCGGCAGAAGCATTGCTTTTAACTGAGGCAATTGCTGCAAATACGCTGGATGAAGTAATTAAACCGAAACCTATTGCACCCTTGATTAAAACATTGAAATTGAAAAACGGTGTTACTGTTCATACACTTGTGGATAGACTGGTTCCCGCATTAACGATTGTCGGGATTATCGAAACAGGCTATATCCCTGAAAATCTTGAAGGAGAAAAACCGGGAATTGCAAATTTCTTAACAGACGTTATGAACCGCGGAACAAAAGAATTAAACTATGATCAGATTTCGGAAAGGATGGCTTTCGTTCCATTTTCTTTTTCGGTTAGCGGAAGTTACCGTGGGTTTTATTTCCAGGGTTTTTCTTTGCTTGAAAACATTGATGAAATGATGTCGATAGGGTATGATATGGTTACTCTGCCACCTTTAAGACAGGAAGATATTGATAAATTAAAACCGCGTCATATTATAGCCGCAAAAACCCGTTTCAAAAAAACCGGGATGAAAGCATTTTATGATATGTTTAATCACCTGTTTGAAGGGCACCCGATTACAAAGTACAACAGTACCGAAGAATCAATAAAAAGTATTCAACGGGATGACCTGATTGCTCTTCATAAAAAATATTTCAATCCTAAGAATCTTACTATTCTTATGGTTGGAGATATGGCTCCGGAACAAATGAAGGAATTAGCTGATAAGTATTTCGGAAATTGGGAGAATCCAGAAGGCGTTACCGAAATTCCAGTTACACCGCCTGTTAGCGGTTTAAATAAGAAAGTAATAAAAGTGTTCCCGGAAAAGGATTACACCGAATGCACAATTAATATCGGTTTTTCTCCTTTCAATAATATCGACCCGGATGAAACAGAGATTGTTACTGCATTAAACTATATTCTTGCAGCAAGTGCTTTAACTTCGCGTATTGGTATTGAACTAAGAGACAAACAAGGTTTGATTTACGGTATTAAAAGCGAATTATGGACAACATCGGATAACTTCGGTTACTGGAAATTCAATACTAAAACAGGACCAGAAAATACAAAGAAAGTAATCGGAGGCATATTCAAAGAGATTAGAAAACTTCTCGAAAACGGTATTACCGATGAAGAATTGCAAACAGCCAAAAATAGAATGACAGGACTTCTACCGTTCTTTGTTGAAACAACAGACGATGTATCCCAGAGAGTATTCGATATGATAAAAGAAAACAAACCGTTCGATTATTTCGATAAAAAAGCTGATAGAATACTTTCGATTACGAAAGACGATGTTTTACGAATAGCAAAGAAGTATTTCACGCTTGACAAGTTTTATATCGTTGTTGATGGTCCGATTGATGAAAATGAATTAAATGGTTTTGAAAACGAATTGTAATCCAATTAAAGCTGCCGGGTATACCGGCAGCAATTTCATTCTTAATTTAAGGAGGCTCAAATGAGAATAGTTACTAATTCCATAAAGCTTATTATTGCTTTACTTTTTTTCTTAACTCCGTTTCATTATTCGCAGATAGTGCCAGATTTTGATTGGAGTATAAAAGGAGGCGGAACTGCAAGGGATGCCGCTTACTCTGTTACTGTTGACCTGGAAGGAAATGTTTATCTTACCGGGGAATTCTTCTCGGCTTCGGTTGCATTTCCTAATTTGACTAT
>DAIRET010000151.1:0-7352 GCA_036795455.1 Ignavibacteriaceae bacterium | reverse complement strand
CTTAACACAAGAAACCTTTATTAAGTTTTGGCTCTGTTCTGAAAGATTGGATACAAACCTATCATCAAAAGCATATTTATATAAGATTGCAAGAAACCTTACTATCAACTACATTAATAGGAAACCGCGGGTCAGTTATATTAACGAAGAGAAGAATATTCTTGTTATGCTTAGCAATGCCGATAAAGAAATAGAAAGCGTTTTTTTTATTGATGACTACCAGCGAGCTATTTCAACACTTCCTCAAAGATGCCGCGAAACTTTTTTACTTAGTCGTTTCGGTGGTTTCGAGTATTCGGAAATAGCAGAAATTATGAATGTCTCAATTCAGACTGTTAAAAACCAGATGAACAAAGCAATTTCTGTTTTGAAAACGCTTTTAGCTGCTCACCTAAATTAATCTTTTTAATTGTCAAAATTTTTCAGCGAATACTTGCATATAATTGTTATTCAGACTAAGTTTAAATAAGGTTTTAGATTTGTTATGATACCTAATCTGCAAAATGACATTGTTATAAAATGCCAGGAATTCAACACAGAAAAAAAAGTATTATATGAACATAGTACAAAACTCAATCCGTTGTGTATTATAGGTATAAGGAAAAAAATTTATGTTAAATAATATACCTAAAAAACTGGATAGCCAGTTTTTAATACGGATTATTAAAAACGAGGTTAGTCCGGAGGAAAACGAGTTCTTTCAGAAATGGTTGTACGAATCGGAAGCCAACAAAGAAGAATTCGGAAATCTTGCACTTTTGTGGGATAAGATAGGTTCATCCAAAGTTCCTCCATTACCGGAACCTTCAGAACAATGGGAATTGATTCGTGAAAAAATCGAAGTATCGAATAATTGTCCGGCAGTTAAATCATTAATCCCTCCAAAACAATCAAATCAGGAGAAAAAAGTAGTTGAAAAAGAATCGGTTTCACTGAAAAGAGATTATAGCTGGATTGTAAGAGCAGCCGCAATTCTGTTCATCACTGTCGGTTTGGCATTTTTAATGCAATACTATAAACCCGTAACTCAAGAACCGGTTGTACCGGCAGTAAAAGAAATTGCAGTAAAGTATTTTGAATTAACGACGCAAAAAGGAGAAAGAAAAACTTTTCCGCTTGCTGATGGAACTATTATTTATTTGAATTCCGAAAGTAAGTTAATCTACCCGAATGTATTCGGAAAGACTTCCCGTGAAGTTGAATTAATCGGTGAAGCATATTTTTCGGTTACACCTGATAAAAACAGACCGTTCAAAGTAGTATCGGGTAACACAGTTACTGTTGTTACAGGCACTGAATTCAACATCAAATACCGTAATGAGCAGGTGAGCGTAGTTGTAACAAAAGGAAGTGTAAAAACTTTTATGAAAAATTCCGAAAGAGGAATTGACTTAAACAAAGGGGAAATGATTTCTTTTTCAGAGAGTAACGGGTTTAGTAAACCAGTAAGAGTTGATCTAAAGCATTTTCTTGCCTGGAGGCACGATAGGTTTTCATTTATTCATACTCCGCTTAAAGAAGCCATGGCTGAAATAGAAAGATATTACAATCTTCAGGTTGTTTTTCAAAATGATTCTATTATGAAGAAAAGGCTGACAGGTACTTTTAATACTGATTCGCTGGATCAAATATTTTCAATAATCAGTTTAACCCTGGATGTTAAAATTGACCATATTGGTCGTAAAGTTGTTATTAATTAATCTTTAAGGTGTGGTCTTAAACGAGGATTGCCCATGAAACTAATGTCGAAAAGAATTATTACTTTAATTATATTTTTTCTTTTGAGTTCGGAGAACGTTTTCCTTCAACAAGGAATATTAACTGTGGACTCTACAACAGGTAGTTCAGTTGAAGAAGAAATAATGGATTTTAATTTTTCATCACAAGGTAAAACTGTTGAAAAAAGCAGGTCGTGTTTGTCCTCAAGGGTTTCGTTTTCATTTTTGAACGAGTCACTTGCAGAGGTTTTAAAACAAATTACCACAGTTACGGATATTAACTTTGCATATGATGACCAGATACTCAAAATTAACGGGATTAATTGTCATATAGAAAATGAACCTCTATATGATGTTCTTGATAAAATTTTAGAACCACATAGCATCAGTTTCTTTGAGTATGAAGCCGGTAAAGTTGCTCTTGCAAAATCCACAAGAGTAAACGAAAGAACTGGCGGTATTAAAGGTTTCATTACCGACGAAAGCGGTGAATGCCTGATGGGCGCAAATGTAATGATTAAGGAACTGCAAATCGGGTGTGCATCCAATATAAAAGGTTTTTATCAATTAAAGAATATTAAACCAGGGCAGTATACTTTCGAGATATCTTTCGTAGGTTATGAAAAAGTTTCAAAGAAAATCAAAATATCAGCAGGCGAAATTCTCGAATTGAATTTCACACTGAAGTCGCTTGCTTTTCAGATTGGCGGGATTGAAGTTGTCGGAACTACAGAGCTTTTGCCGAAAGATATTAACACTAAAACAACAATTACAAGCGGAGAAATTGAACATTACCAGGCATCAAGTATTAAGGATGTTCTTGACCTTGTTCCCGGTGTGCAAAAAACTGATAATCCCGGGTTAAGTAAAACTTCACAAATTGCTGTCCGGGGTGATGAAAGCGACGCACTAACAGCTTTCGGAACATTGATAATTGTTGATGGTGTTCCTGTCTCAAATAATGCTAATTTACAGTTTGAAAGATTAACAGGGTCCAAATTTGGAAATTCAAATTTAGGACGTGGTGTAGATTTACGTACAATCCCGGCAGACAATATAGATATGATCGAAGTTGTTACCGGTCTGCCAAGTGTTCGGTATGGAGACGTTACGGCGGGTGTTATAAATGTACAAACAAAAATAGGTAAATCTCCGAACAGATTAAAAATAAAGAACAATCCAGACTTACAAGAAGGAAACCTCGGAGGTGGAATTCATCTTGGTGAAGGTGCATTGAATTACAATTTCAACTTTGCACAAAGCGAACGGGATGTTAGAAAAACCGGGGACGAGTATTCGAGAATCACAGGGCAGTTAGTCTATTCAACAAACTTCTTTAATAATTCTTTGATGACTAATAATAAAGTAATGTACCAGAGTATCCATGATGAAGAAGAAGTTAAAGGGGATATGCAGCAAACAAGAAATTATAACAGAGGATACACACTAACACTTTCTTCATGGGGTAAATACAAACCTGATGACGGTGTTTCTGCAATAGATTACAATGTATTCACTACAATACGCCGCGAAAACACAATGAAATCCAGGTTGAATACTGAGTATGTCATTTATATGGGCGATACAATTTCAAGTTATATCGGGAAAGTAGAAACAAAAGGTATAGAATGGACTATTGGTGCAAGACTGGAATATAATAAGATTTTCTATACAGGTGATTTTATACATAAATTCCTTATCGGTATTGACCCACAGTATAATGTGAATACAGGAGAAGGAGTAATCTTTGATACTCTTTTAAGTTACTATGGTTCTGATGCTGGACGAAGACCATACAAGTTTGATGATATACCAGGACAATTATTAACAAGCATTTATGTAGAGGATAAAATTACAGGACATTTCTTATGCGATTTTAACCTCATGCTCGGATTCAGGTATGAAATGTACCGCCCTTTTGCATTTAATATAAAAGGATTATGGGGAGATGGTGATCTGGTTAAATCACGTCAAGGCTCATATTTTAATCCGAGGATAAACCTGATGCTTTATTTATCGAAAGTTAATCAAATTCGTTTCAGTGCGGGAAACTCAACTAAATCACCACCAATGTCTACTGTTTATCCTCCGGAAAAAGTATTTAAATGGAGAAACCCGGTTGATTCGGTTATTCAGCATTTTAGGTATGATTTGCAAGTACCTGAATTACGCGGTTATAAGGAAACAATTTTTGAATTTGCTTATGACCATAAATTCTTTAATCTATTCGGTATAACTGCATCAGCTTACTATAAGCTGCGAAGAGGTGACCCATGGGGAGTTCCGGTTCCTGTTTTTTCAACAACAGTATCAAACGGAAAGACATCCGTGTATTATATCGACACATACTCTATTTCGCAGAATTGGGGAAAATCCGACAGTAAAGGACTTGAATTTACTTTAAGGACAGCGCGTATTAAAGAGTTGAACATGGATTTCCAGATTACCGGCTCTTATAACAGAGTTGATAATCCGGGTAACGGTTTTTCTTATGGTGCAAACCCTGATTCATCAAAAGGACAATACCCGAATTTCCTTGTTCCGGGTGTATCGGTAGATACTTTAATAGGTTGGACATATCCAAGCAGCAGCAGATGGAATGATCGGTTCCAACTTAACTATTATGTAAAGTATACTCTGCCTGCACTCGGTTTATGGATTACTGTTCGTGCCGAACAACTTGTTTTTGAGAGAAATCAGAATTACAACCTTATTCCTGTTGTTTGGGAAAAACTGAACGAAGATCAAAGATTAGATAGACTATTCGACGAAGAAATTAAAATCAAACCGAATAAATGGTTGTTTAACGTTAGTATGAGTAAGTCGTTATTCAAAGGTGCAGAGATTTCTTTTTATGTAAACAATTTCTTTGATGATCCTGCAATTAGAAGGTATTATAGTTCACGAACTAATGAAACGGAAGATCAAAGAAATCCAAGTCTATTTTACGGAATAGAGTTTAGTATGTCAATCGACAGCTTCTTTGGAGGTAAAGATGAAACAGATTAGCAAATTTTTGTTCATTACTCTATTAGCTTTTGCTATTTTCAGTTGCCGGGAAGAACCGCCGGTTGGAATTGATGGGCAAGGAAGAATTTCAGTTTTAGCGTTAGGAGATACTTCATTAGTAGATTCGATTCCGCATTTTATTCCTATGGCAAATGCAAAGGTTATTCTTGTAAGTGAATATGGAACTCACGTTAAAATAACGGATGGGAACGGGTATTTCGATCTCAGCGGGGTACCGGCTTCCACATATTCAATTTCTATAAGAATGCCGCACCCTTTGAATCCGAATATTCTTTTGGTAGGTACAGTTCGTGAAATTGAAATAAATGATATTCCTTATTCCGATACAATTTATGCCGAGCAAATTTCAAATACAGGTATTGCAATAAATGAAATTTATGCCGGTGGTCCTTTAAATAATTTGTACTTCTTTTATGACCAGTATATAGAACTATACAATTACAGCGATAGTGTAAAATATCTTGATGGATTTATTATCACCCGCGTTTCGGGCAATTCTGATGGACTTGGACCAGGTGCTGATGAAGGGAATACAGGTAGCATTGATGGAGTTACATATATTTTCAAATTCCCCGGCTCACCCGGCGAAAAGAACTACCCGTTTTATCCAAATACTTTTCTTGTATTAGCACAAACCGCTGTTGATCATCGGAAAACTATTGCGTCGAGTATAGACTTAAGTAGTGCCGATTGGGAATTCTATAACCAGTATTCTTCAACTGATTTTGATAACCCGAATGTTTCAAATTTGATTAATATTCGTTCGGACCGAACTGTTGATTTTCTAATAAATCTTGTTGCTGATGTTATCGTTCTTGCAGATGGTAGGGATTCAGTTTGGGAAGATGGTATTCAGATTGAAACTATTGTTGACGGTATTCAATATAAATCAGGACATACGACAAAGAAAACACTTGATTCAAGAGTCGATAAAAGTTATTGTCTTAGTCCGCCAAAATACAGCGGTCAGTCGATGCAAAGACGCGAACCGGGCGTAGATACGAATGACGGACTTTTGGATTGGGAAATTTTACCTAAGTCAACCCCTGGATACCAGTAAAGAAAGAAAAAAATGAGTGAATTAGTTGTTCAAGTAAAAAATCTTACTCATCATTACGGTAAGAAGTGCGTATTCGAAAATATGAACTTTGAGATAAAACAAGGCTCAATATTCGGGTTGCTTGGTAAAAACGGTACGGGAAAAACTACTACTATAAATATATTGAATGGTTTTCTTGAACCAAGCAGCGGGCAATGCCTCGTTTTCGGGGAGGATTCGCATAATCTTTCACCTCAGACAAAAGCTAAAGTTGGATTTTTGATTGAGGGACATATTCAGTATTCATTTATGAATATCAAACAGATAGAAAAGTATTATTCCGCTTTTTATAAAGGATGGAAAAAAGAAGCCTACTGGGAATTGATGAATAAACTGCAAGTAACCGAGAACCAAAAAATTTCTAAAATGTCCTGCGGTCAAAGATCGCAGGTCGCTCTCGGTTTACTGCTTGCACAAAATCCTGACCTTTTAATTCTTGATGATTATTCTATGGGTCTTGATGCCGGATACAGAAGGTTGTTTATTGATTATCTCGCTGAGTATATCAAAGCAGAAGGAAAAACAATATTTATTACTTCTCATATAATTCAAGACCTTGAGCATTTGCTTGACGATTGCGTAATTCTTGATTATAAAACAGTTCTATTAACGATGAGAATTCAGGATTTCCTGAGAGACTTCAAGCAATACAAATTTGAGGTTACAAACGGAAATGTAGCATTTACAAAAAACGAAACAATAAAGAACTTCGAAGTAATCAAAAACAAAGTTACTCTTTATTCTTTTTCAGGTGTTGATGAGATTGAATCATACTTAAAAAATAGCGGGGTCGAATATAACAATTTGAAGCAGGTTGAAATGAGTCTTGAAGATGCCTTTATCGGTTTAACGGGAAAGTATTAGGTCGCGGCTATGATTAAATCATTAATATATAAAGAGTGGTTAAAAGTAAGAGCAGGTTACGCAGCTCTTTTCTTAATCAACTTACTTGTTATAGTCAGCATCTCGATAGCAATAGGGAATAAGTTTAAGTTCTTCGATGCTGCAAGTATTTATTCAAAAGCTATCTGTTACCAGGATCTGTTTTTTATTGATCTGATCTATATTCCTCTGATAACAGGTTTGATACTTGGAATAATCCAATATTTTCCTGAAATAAATGAAAATAAATTAAAGCTATCGCTCCATCTTCCTATGGATAAAAATAAAACATTGCTTACAATGCAGTTTTATGGAATGTTATTACTGTTACTCGTATTTCTATTTGATGCGATTGCAGTTTCAATAATAGCAGGAATTTATTTCCCTGTAGAAATAATCAATAGCTTTCTGATTGTTTCGTTGCCCTGGTTTTTAGCGGGTTTTGCAGTATATATTTTGATTTCTATAATTTTCATAGAACCTTTGTGGAGCAGAAGGATTCTGTTGCTAATAGTTACTGCAGGTTTTATAAGTAACTATTTTAACGGGGTTGTTTTCGTAAATGCAATAGAGCTTTTTTCAAATTCATACTTTTATTTCATACTTCTTACGTTCATTATTTC
>DAIRET010000150.1:0-7394 GCA_036795455.1 Ignavibacteriaceae bacterium | reverse complement strand
AACGTATTTTAGCAGGTAAAATAAATAGCAATTAATTAAAACGGTGAAAGTGAAACAAAAGTAGCCAAAGGGTATGCGAAAAAGGGAATTAATGTCTTAGTTCATAATAATTAAATGAGGTACACAAGATGAAACGCCAAAAAATTTATAGCATTATTTTCATTTTTCTACTTTTTGTTCCGGCTGGTTGTAATGAAGATAAAATAACAGATCAGCAAAGCAATGCAAGGGTGGTTGTAAAAGTATCCGATACCGATTACAATCAAAATAACTTTACTACTCTTTTCCCGGATACTTCCTCTTTTAATAGTATCAGTAGAGCATATTCAAACAATTACACCGAAGTACGGAGAGCAAAGTTAATTGAGAATATGAAAGCTGATATATTAAAGCTGGGAGAAGATGCTACCCTAATCGAAAGTATATTATCGAAAACCGGGTGTAGTATTCGCGGAGAATATATTTTACCGACATATGCCGAGAAAGCAAAATACGAAGGAAAAGATGCGTGGTTGGTTCAATTTATATATGGGTTCGGTTACCCGGAATTCGGACATTTTAAATGTTTTGCCTTTTCAGTACCGGATTTAGATACATTGATGTACTTCGGATGTAAATAGAAAGCCAATTATATCTTGATCGGTGTTATTACGTTTACAAGAAAGAAAACACCATTGTATAGCAAAAAAAAGCAGTTTCATGGATTTTAAATTGAAATATCTTGGCGAATTATAACCGGCAGTTCCGGGTTAAAAAGTTAATATTGAAACAGGGGATAAATTTTATATTTTACTACATGAAATTCTACATATAATTACTGAAAAATCTTAAATGCTCACTTTTTTAAGTACACTTTTTTTATTGGCAGGTATCCAGGGAATCCTGTTAGCAGTTCTTCTTTTTAATAAAAAAAAGAATCACAATGCAAATATCTTTCTTTCACTCGGGATACTTGCTTTATCAGTAGACCTTTTTGCAGTATTTTACGAAGTAAATGAATATTTTTATCAATATCCCCATTTTTTAGGTTTAACATTCGGATTTCCTTTAGTATACGGTCCGCTTTTCTATTTCTATACAAGGTTTTTAGTTGTACCGGGATCAAAATTCAAAGCAAAGGATTTCATTCATTTCATTCCTTTTCTTCTACTTGTTCTTTATATGGTACCTTCATTATTGATGAACGGTGAAGAAAAAATTCAATATGTTCTCTCTATTTTTTCCGGTAATCAAATTGACTATATAATCTTTGGGCATCTTAAACCGCTGCACGGTATTGTTTATGTAGTGTTTACAATTAAGTTGATAAACCGGCATAATGAGAAGATAAAAAATTCATTTTCAAACATTGAAAAAGTTAATCTTTCATGGTTAAAAAATCTTTTTATCGGGATGATAGCAGTATGGGGAATAGTGATAATTACGGTTTTAATCGATGATTTTTTCCAACAGTACGCTTTCAAGTATGATCTCGCGATCTATTTTTCGATTTCAATATTGATATACGGTATCGGTTATATGGGATTGAATCAACCGGAGATATTTAATCAAGAGGATGAAATATTAACAACAAGACCTAACGGAGCGGATAAGCTTGAACCGGAAACTGCCGGTTATAAAAAATCGGGTTTGAGTGATTCCTCCGCAGAAAAAATATCAAATGATTTGCTCAATCTTTTTAATAATGAAAAACCATATCTTGATAGTGAACTAACTCTCGGAAAACTTGCCGTTATGCTGAATGTCTCACCTCACAATCTATCCGAAGTAATAAACAGTAAACTCAAACAAAATTTTTACGAGTTGGTTAATGGTTACAGGGTGGAAGAAGTAAAGAGAAAACTTCAATCGCCGGAATATGATATGTACAGCATTCTTGGTATCGCTTATGAATCCGGTTTTAACTCCAAAACTTCCTTTAATACAATATTCAAAAAATATGTGGGTCAAACGCCATCGGATTACAAAAGAATGAATGTCAAAAAATAAAAACCGGATCAAATTGTATTGACCCGGTTTAATTCATTCGAATAAAGAGAAAACAAAAACCACTACTGAAAAAAGAATTGCAAGAAGTGCGATTAAAAAAGCAATTTTTGTTTTCATTCCCGGCATTAAAACTCAAATTCCAAACCGAAAACGGGCATTGTACTCCAGCTTTCTTCCGGTTTGATTTCATTATTGATTTCATTCCATGAATAAGTCCAGACATTTTTTCTGTCGTACGCATTCCACACGCTTAAGAAAACAACAAGATTTGATTTCTCAAAGTAGAAACGTTTATCAATTCTTAGATTCAGAGAATGAAATACAGGTAATCTTTCACTGTTTACTTCCGATTCGTTATAGATTCCTCGAGATGCAGCTTTTGAAGCAACAGAGTTAAAAGGAGTATAAGGAGCTCCGCCGGCATAAATCCATCTAAGACTGAATTCCCAAAATTCATTCGGTTTATATCCGCCTTCGATAGTGAAGGAATATTTATTGTCATAAATTCTATTTCTCCAAATTCCGTTTAAGTCTTTATACTTTGCCCTAAAATAGGAGAGGCTTATCAATCCGTAAAAATCCTTTGCAAGTTTTTTCTGCATCATAACTTCAATACCCTGGCTATATGCTTTCCCGTTACTCAGTAATTTAGTGTATCCCGAAAAGAATGACTCGTCGTAAATACGGTCGATAAGAAATACTGCCGGTTGACTATCATCCATCGGGAAATTATTATACTCTTTCCGGTATAATTCCAGTATTAGTCTTGTATCATCGGAGAGAAGATGATTAAGTCCAATTATATAATGAATTGAGTAAGGGTCTTTTAATTCTTTGAATGAATTATTTTGTGCCAGTAAAACAATAGGTAGATTTTGGTGATACAACCCGGTAGATGCCGTGAACGAAGTCTTTTCATTTAATTCAAACTGGATTGAGGCACGCGGAGAAAATAAAAAGTGTTTATTAAATCCGAAATAGTCAATTCTTACTGCGGGATTAATTGTAACTGCGTCAAATGGTTTCCAGTTATAAACGGCAAACATCCCGGTTTTAAATGTGTTGAAGTTGTCCAAAACTTTTATTTCGGGGGATACATTTCCGAATCTATCAGTGTACGTGAAATAAGTCTGTGCATATTTATTGAATAAATACTTAGCTTCGATGCCGAATTCAATTCTATTTGTAGAGTTTATCCTGTAATTATTTGAATTCCTGAAGTTTACGATTTGTTCTGTTGATTCATTAAACAGCAACTGGTTCCCGGTTCTTGTTTCCCAATTATCAATTTCATATTTCATAAAAGTATGAGAAACGGAAGTATTTGAAAAACCGTTTCCGCCCCAAAGATACTGCCAGTTAATACCGGAAGTATTGTTGATCATGTCGAATTTACCAAAATAGTTACTTTCAAATTTTACTCCTTCATCCTGTGTTTGTTTACTTTTATCGAATGAAAAGATATTTATAAGACTTAACTTATGATTCTGTGAAAGGTCGTATACAACTTTTCCCTGGAAATCGTAGTAAGTGGGAATAGGTCCGTTTATATCGGTAGTTTGAAATATCATATCGAAATAACTTCTTCTCAAACCAAATAACCATGAGCCTTTCCCGTTATTTATCGGACCTTCTGAAGAAACACCGACTCCCTGGAAACTCAAATCAATTTGTGTATCGGTTTCTTTCCGGTTTCCTTCGCGGTACCTCATTTCCATAATCGAAGATAGTTTATCGCCATACATTGTATTGAATCCGCCTGAATAGAAATTCACGTCTTTGATAAAATCGACATTAATCAAACCGATAGGACCATCAGAGCTGCCTTGAGTAGGGTAATGGTTGATATTAGGGATTTCAATGTTATCAATATAAAAAGCATTTTCAAGCGGACTGCCACCCCGAACGATTAAACTATTTTTTGTGTCGTTCACTTTAGCGAGAGAGGGGAGATTCAACATTATACGGCTGACGTCCCCCGCAGAACCGGGGGAGCGGCGTACTTCCTCGGATGAAAAGTTTATTAGACTTACGGGTTGTGTTTCTACATTTCTGAAATAGCCTGCCGAGACAACAACATTTTCAATTTCAATTTTTCCCGGTTTTAATTCTACATTAACGTAAGTGATTCGTCCCAGTTTTATTATAACGTCTGTTTGAATAAATTTTTCATACCCGATATAACTGTATACTACTGAATAATTACCGACCAACAGTTTTTCGATTTTGTACGAACCGTCAAAGTCGGAGGCAGCACCATTGTCTGTATTTTGAATTAAAACGTTTACGCCGTAAAGAGGGGTTTTTGTTTCTGCATCTAATACTTTTCCCGAAAGAATACCGGCAGGTTGATTTTCCTGTCCGAAGGAAAAGAAGTTGAAACAAAGGATAATAAGATTAAAGATAGAAAATATAAATCTTGAAGTGAGCATTAATTCCTCAGAAAATTGTTAAAAGGGTGCAAATGTAGTCTCTTTATTAAGTACTATCGTCCAATCCCATAAATCCGAACCTAAATTAATGATATTGAGGTTCAAACCGGTTAGCTGGAACTGCTGAAGTTGTGGGTTTTTGTTAAAGTAATTCTTTGATTCTTCGATAATTCAAGGGTGTCTATTCTTTAACGATCAGTTTTTTTCTCATCTGAAATAGGATACTTTTTTTATATTTGTTTTAACAAAATCGAGTTTCTTACAAACATATTGATTGTAAGAAGCATTTTTTATCCAAAGGTCTAATATGAAATTAATAGCATTTACTTTTCTATTCCTGGTTTTCGCTGCAAAACCAATCCTAAGCCAGGCGGAAGATACTCTTTCACTTGAGTATTTGTTGAATATGAAAATCAGTACATCTGCAAAATATCTACAAAAACAGAGTGAAATTACAGCTTCAATTTCGATAATTACTTCGGAGGACATTGAGAGGTACGGGTATCTGTCCTTAGATGAAATAATCAGCAGTTTACGCGGTTTCTACAAAAGTTATGACAGGAACTACAGTTATATCGGTATACGAGGATTCAGCCGTCCAACAGATTACAATAATAGAATTCAACTTCTTGTAAACGGACACAAGACTAACGAGAATGTTTACGGCGGAGCCGCTCTTGGAAATGACCTTGGAATTCCTTTGGAGAGCGTAGATAGAATTGAAGTAATCCGGGGTCCTGGTTCCGTATTGTATGGTTCAAATGCAATGTTTTCTGTAATTAATATAATTACAAAAAAAGGGCAAAGTGTGGAGAATACTATTTTGTCGGTTGAAACAGAAAATCTTAACGGGATAAAAACAGTCGGTGTTTTCGGTAAAGAGTTTAATAACGGAATGGATTTGTTCATTTCGGGGCTCTATACAGATAATAAAGGTAAGGATTACTATTACGAAGAGTATGATTCACCGGCAACGAATAACGGTATTGCGGTTGGTTTGGACTGGGAGAAAGTTTACGGAATTCTTGGAACATTTAGTTATAAGAATTTTACTTTTTTAAGTATGTATAAAAACCGTGAGAAATCACTTCCTACAGGTGTATACGGAATTGATTTCAACGTTCCTGCTTCAACAATAGACCGAACAGCATTTTTCGAAGCCGGTTATAAAGGAGAAATGACCCACTTTTTAAGCTATAATTTCCGTGCCTATTTTGATCATTACCATTATAAGGGAAATTATCCCTACGCAAGTAATTATAATTATGATGCTTCGGATGGGAATTGGTACGGAGGCGAGCTTCAATTTAATTTTGATTTTGCAGCGAATAACAATTTAATAGCAGGTTTGGAATTCCAGGATAATATCAGAGCCGATTACAGGCAGTGGAACGAAACGAATGAAACATACAATCGAAATTCACCATTCAGAGTATTTTCATTGTATCTACAGAATGAATATCATGTGCTAAAGAATTTATCAATGACTCTTGGATTACGTTACGACAATTACTCAACTTCGGGTTCGCTTTGTACCCCGCGCGGCTCAATTGTTTATACTCCTTTTGACAATTCAACATTTAAACTATTATACGGTTCAGCATATAGAGCCCCAAATGTTTATGAAATGTACTATGAAGATGTTCCAACCAACTTCAAAAGTAATCCTTCGTTAGAGCCGGAGAGGGTAACTACACTCGAATTAGTTTACGAACAAAGAATTTTAACAAACAATTTGATAACTGTCTCTTTGTATAAAAATGAAATTAATGACTTGATAGATCAGTTTTTTAATCCCGTTGATTCAACTTTACAGTTCTGTAATGCGAGCAAATCAAAAGGTGAAGGAGTCGAGTTTTCACTGAATACAAAAATGCCTAAAAGTTTGTGGGGATACTTCAGGTATTCTTATCAATTTGCAAGTGATACCGAAACCGGGGAAAGATTAACGAATTCACCGCTTCACATATTGAACTTCGGTTTGTCTTATCCTCTCTTCAATATTGTGAACACATCAATAGAAGGGAATTATGAATCGGGAAGAAGAACTATCTATGATACATTTACTTCAGATTTCTTTACAATGAATTTGAACTTTGCAACAAGGCAATTATTGGATAGATTCAAGGTCTCTTTTACTGTAAAAAATCTATTTGACAAAGAATATTATTACCCGGGAGGCTTTGAACACATTCAAAATGCTATCCGGCAGAACGGCAGAATGTTCTACTTTAAAATCCAGGCTAATTTGTTTTAATCAGTGTTGAGTAGATGAAAACGAACCTATTTTTGTTGCTGATTATTATATTGCTTTTTAACGGTTTCCTGTTTCCGCAGGAAATGGACGTGCCGGTTGATATTCAATGCCCGCTTGTTATGAAGATAATATCCTATGATAAAAACTTATCCCAGCGGGTAAAAGATAAAATAAGTATCGGGATTATTTACCAGGAAAAACTGAGAGCATCTGTAAGTGCGAAGGATGATTTTCTAACTAGTTTCAAAGGTCTTAAGCAGGGAAAAATAAATGGAATACCGGTTTCAATTTCTGCTATAAATGTTGATGAGTCGAATATACGGGAGATGTTAATAGAAAGAAAAATTAACGTTTTATACGTTGCACCTTTAAGGGCATTCGATTTCAGTGTAATAAAAGATTTTAGTAAAGCTCTGTCTATTTTAACAATTACTGGTGTTCAAAGCTATCTTGAAAAAGGAATTTCAGTCGGTATTGTAAGCAGAGCCGGTCGACCAAGTATCCTTCTTAATTTACTCGAAGCTAAAGCTGAAGGGGTAGAGTTCTCATCGCAGCTCATTAAATTATCAAGGGTAATTGAGTAAAGAGTTTATTTGTTTTTTTTACAAATAGGAAAGTCCCGAACTTCTACCGAAACTCGCTCTTTCGTATAGGGATTTGAGAGTTGCCGGTGGTTTCGAGAACCTCAACCACCTTTCAGATTCCAAATCGAAATA
>DAIRET010000149.1:0-7454 GCA_036795455.1 Ignavibacteriaceae bacterium | reverse complement strand
TATGATGCTTATCATACGGCTCTTAATAAAAATGGAAACGACAATAGGCTTTTGAATATTAAACATTATAAATTCAGTGAATTCTATTCATCAATATTCAAAGGAGATACCTACAAGTTCGAAGATTCCCCATCATACACAATCTTTATCCCTTTAACGATGATTGCCGCAGTACCTGCAGTTAAACTTATTCGTAATGGTACCGCAAACAATTTAAAACTTGAAAATGCACTGCTGACCGTCCCCTTAATATTTATTCAGTCGCTACTTTTTTCAATAGGAGAAGAGAGTTACTTCCGGGGTTATGTTTACCCTGCCGCCTCGGAATTGACCGGTTCAAAATTAGCGGGAAATCTTATCCAATCAATGTATTTCGGGTTTTGCCACACTGATATTTCGGAAAGAATCGGTTTCAGACAGTTCCCCCATATTTCGGGTACTCTCTTTCATTTCACATCCACAATTGATGACTTGAAAGAATATGTTTACCCGGAAACACCATCGGGTAACTTTAGCGGAATGAAAGATTTGCAACGATTCGCACTTTTTACTGGACTTGGTTTTGGGCTGGGAGTTTTAACAAGCGAATATAAAGACGGGTTGCTTAAAACTACTCTGCTTCATACTGCGATTACTTTCGCATCTATTTTAACAGATTATCTTACTGAAGGAAGTACCGGACGATTTTGCATGGAGTTCAGATTAAAATAACATGCATAAGATTTCTGCCCGTTTAAATGTGATTCTATAACTATCTTTAAAACGCTTTTTTATCTCTCCGGTGAATTATTATTTTTGTCATTAGATTTTAGAAATTTTATAGGTATTACATAAGCGGTTATTGGATTATTTACCCAACAAACGCAAATTCCCAAAATGACTTTATTAATAATTATCTTTCTCATACTGCTTGCCGGTTTGATTACATCGGCAGAAATTTCAATTATTTATTTCGATACTGAAGACCATGAGCATAACCAGAAACTCACGGATAATTCAGTTGTAAAAAAGATTGCTTCTTTTCAACAGAAAATTGAAAAGGTTATTGCCCCTGTCCAGATAATCACAACGCTCTGCATTGTGGCTGCGGCTATTCTATCCGGGCATTACATCGAGAACAAACTGCTTCTAAGCGGAGTTGATATAGAGCCGATTAGATGGACTTTGCTTGTAATTACTGTTGTAATTATTTCAATAATTTATCTAACCCTCGGGCTGTTGATTCCAAGAGCAATAGGGATTAAATATCACCGCTCCCTTGCACCAAAACTTATTTGGTTGATTTCATTTTTCTCGCTGCTATTATACTACCCGCAGCAAGCTATCGTTTTTCTTGCCAATATATTTCTTTTTCCATTTAAAACGAAAGCCGGTTTTTCGCATTCACATTCCAACATATCAGAAGATGAACTGCGCGTAATTATTTCTGAAGGATTAAAAACCGGTGCTATCGACGAAACCGAGCATGAATTTATTGAGAATGTTCTGGAGTTCAACGACTTAAGAGCCAACGAAGTAATGATTCCACGTACAGAAATGGTTGCAGTTGAAATATGCGACGATAACGATACTATGTTCGATGAGATTTTAAAGACTGGGCATACACTTATTCCTATATTTAAAGATTCGTTTGATAATATACTTGGAATAATTCATATAAAAGATATGATGCGGACATTTGCAATTAATAAAAAAATCGACATAAAAAACCTCATTAGACCTGCATACTTCGTACCTGAAACAAAACATATATCCGGTATTTTAAAGGAGATGCAGAAAAGAGGAGAACGGCTTGCTGTAGTTACGGATGAATACGGCGGTACCGAAGGTGTTATAACACTTGAAGATATATTAAGTGAAATTGTAGGTGATTTTTCAGTTGAAACCGACCCGCAGTTGAAAGAGTATTCAAAATTGCCAGAAAACAAGTACGCTATTCTCGGTACAATAGCAATTGATGATTTCAACGATACTTTTAACTTTTCTCTACCGGTATCCGAGGAGTATAATACTGTTGCCGGTTTCATTTCATTCCAGACTGGAAAAATTCTAAACGTAGGTGAAAAATACGTTTACGGAAAACTTGAATTTGAACTAATTAAAAAAGTAAAACAGAAGATGGTTCAATTTAAAGTTAGCTCTTCGGATAACAATCTTTCCGAACTAACAGGCGATTAACAAAACGGGATTTTTCCGATTCTTTCCGGTCTTCTCCCATTTATTTCGTTTTAAGTTCATCATTCATTCCATACTATTTCTTTTTTGATTAAATTTCAACAACAATTTTTAATCAATATGGTGTAAATATGGCAGAAATAGAATTATTAAAACAGATACAAGAAAAAGCCGCCAAAAAGAAAAGGACAATTGTTTTGCCGGAGTCGCATGACGATAGGGTTTTGAAGGCAGCTGAATTTTTAACAAAAAACAATATTGCTTCCGTTATTACTATCGGTAATGAAACAGTAATAAGAGAAGCCGCTTCCAAAGCGGGAGCCGATCTTCAGGGTGTAAGAATAATCAACCCCGAAACCTCTGAAAAATTGAGTGACTTTGCTAATATTTTTTATAATGCAAGAAAGAAAAAGGGGAAAGAAATCTCAATAGAGCAAGCCCGTGATACAATTAAAAGAGACATATTCTTTGCTGCAATGATGGTTAAAGAAGGAATGGCTGACGGAAGTGTTTCCGGCTCGGTTGCAACTACAGCGGACGTACTTCGGGCATCTATTCAGTGCGTCGGAATGGCTGAAGGAATTTCTATTGTATCAAGTTTCTTTTTAATGGTATTCCCGGACCAGGTTTACAGCTTCGCAGATTGTGCAGTAAATCCGAACCCAGATGCAAACCAATTAGCAGACATTGCAATTTCTACGGCAATTAATCATCAAAAACTTACCGGTGAAGAACCTTACGTTGCAATGCTTTCCTTCTCTACAAAAGGAAGTGCGGAGCATGAACTTATTGATAAGGTGAGAAAAGCCACACAAATTGCACAGGAAAAACGCCCCGATCTTGCAATTGACGGCGAACTTCAATTTGACGCAGCAATTGTTGAATCCATTGGGAAGAAAAAAGCTCCCGGTAGTAAAGTTGCCGGAAGAGCTAATGTTCTTGTTTTCCCCGATTTGCAAGCCGGTAATATAGGTTATAAAATAGCACAAAGACTCGGGAATGCAGAAGCAGTTGGACCTGTTAGTCAGGGTTTACAGAAACCATTTTTCGATCTTAGCCGCGGTTGCAGCGTGGACGATATAGTAAATACTGCTGCAATTGCATCATTAATGGCATAGTCTTTCCCAGGCAGAAAGGTTTTGCGATTTTGCGGCAGAAGGGAGTTTATATCATAAAGAACCCTCTCCCCTCTGCCGCTAAATTATATAAAACAGTTTTTTACTTTCCTCCTCCCGGCACTTCCTATAATTCTTTATAAAAACAGTCCGCAGCTCTAAAGTTTTCCGGAAAATATTCGATAATTCTATAAATAATCAATCACTTAAAAAAAACAAAATTCCTCAAAGAAAGGGTTCTCAAAATGATAAAAGTAGTGGATAATGATAGTGTAACGGTAATGGTATACCCGGAAAAGAAAATCGTTCATCATCAATTTCATAAATTTGTTTACGGTGAAGTTTTTAAAAAAGCATTTCTTGATGCAGGGGATGCTTTTGTAAAATACGGATGTACAAAATGGTTATCGGATGACCGCGGAAACAACGCTTTAAAACAGGATGATATTGTCTGGGCTCAGGAAAACTGGGAAGGACGCTTGTTTAAAGCCGGATGGAAATACTGGGCTCTTGTTATGCCGGAAAAAGTAACCGGACAACTCTCAATGAAAAAGATTATCGACCATTATAATTCGCACGGATTAACTGTAAAAACCTTTACAACGCCGGAAGACGCAATGGCGTGGTTAGAAAAACAATGATTATTTTCCTTAAAGATGAATGAACCAATATTACGGGGCGGATTTATTATCCGCCCTTTTGGTTTACGTCTAAAATCTCTCAATTTAATTCTATCACTACCAGCCGTTATGTCCTCTTTTTGAACTTTCTACCCATCCTGTGAATTATACTTTAAATTAATACTTGAGGTTTTTATGAAACAGTTTTTCTTTTCTCTCCCCGTTCTATTGCTTTTTGGCTTTTTAAGCTACGGTTTCTTAAATATGAACAATATCTCAATTCAACAAACCAAAGGAGATGATGAAGTGAATAAATCGATTTATAATTTTTCTGTCAAAGATATTGATGGAAAAGAGATTCAACTTTCCGATTATAAAGGGAAAGTTTTGCTTATTGTAAATGTGGCAAGCCGATGCGGATTTACTAAACAGTATAACGGTTTAGAGGAAATTTACCGGAAATACAAAGAGAGGGGATTTGAAATTTTAGCTTTTCCATGTAACGATTTCGGTAACCAGGAACCTGGTACGAATGAAGAAATAAAAGAATTCTGCTCATCGAAATTTGATGTCTCTTTTCAATTGTTCGATAAAGTTAAAGTACTTGGCGATGATAAAGAACCATTGTACGCTTTTCTGACCGATAACCCTGTAACAGGAAAGAGCGATATTGGATGGAACTTCGAGAAGTTTATAGTTGACCGCGAAGGCAATATTGTAAAAAGGCTCAAAAGTAACGTTGATCCTCTGAGTGAGATATTAATCACTGTATTGGAAGAGGAATTACAGAAATAACAGTAAACAAAAAGGTTTCCAAGTTAATCCCGATATATATTTCCTAACAAGAAAAAGTGTAAAAAATGTGGATAAACGGTGTCATGTAATTATTATTGAGTTAATGTTGCCGATTCATTAGAAAAACGTTTTTTTTAGGGGTGTCTTATAATTCATTTTTTTAGTAAAAAGGGGGGAAATCGCGTGAATTCCAATAAATCATACAATACTTGAAAAAATTGCTTTTTTGCTTTTTAGTTTCAGAAATATTTCTTAAATAGTGGTACATCTTCTCAATATTTTAACAACAAACGGAGAAGCAAAATGCAAAATGTTAGTTATAAAATAAAAAAACGTGAATCTAAAGTTGTAATTCCTAAAAACCCTGGTTTCGGTCAACACTTTACCGACCATGTTTTTGAAATGGATTACAATGAAAAAGAAGGATGGCACAACTGTTCAATAAAACCGCTGGATACGCTTTCTTTTCACCCTGCAACTATGTTCATTCATTACGGACAATCTGCATTTGAAGGAATGAAAGCTTTTAGAACTGTCTCCAATGAAATTGTATTATTCAGACCGGATAGACATTTTAATCGTTTAAATGCATCTTCACGCAGATTGTGTATGCCACAAATAGATGTAAACTTTGCTGTGGAAGTTCTGAAAGAACTTGTCGCAATTGATAAAGACTGGGTTCCATATAGCGAAGAAGAATCTCTTTATATTCGTCCCTTTATTTTTGGAATAGACCCTGTACTCGGAGTTAAACCATCTGCAACCTACAAATTCATTATCTTACTTTCACCGGTAGGTGCTTATTACCCGGAAGGATTCAAACCTGTTAAAATTTTAGTGCAGGATGAATACGTCCGTGCTATAAGAAAAGGACTTGGTGAGTGTAAAACCCCGGCTAATTACGCGGCAAGTTTACTTGCAACGGAAGCCGCAAAAAAACTCGGTTATACTCAGGTTTTATGGCTTGACGCTGTTGAACTAAAGTATATCGAAGAAGTTGGGACAATGAATATTTTTGTTACGCTTAAAGATGAAGTCGTTACTCCAAAACTTACGGGAGGAATACTCCGAGGGATTACAAGAGCTTCGGTTCTTGAACTATTAAAAGAATGGGGTATCAATCATTCCGAAAGACTTATTTCAATTGATGAAGCCTTTGAAGCACACGATAAAAATGCTTTAAAAGGAATTTTCGGTACCGGTACTGCGGCAGTAATTTCATCTGTCGGAATTCTTAAGTACAAAAATAAAGAAATAAGAATAAACGATATGCAGCCCGGTGAACTGGACGTCCGCTTATTTAACGAAATTACTTCTATTCAAAGAGGTAAGATTCCCGATAGGCATGGCTGGCTTGTACCGGTTGAAGCAAAAGTAACGGTTTAATTTTTTCTTAATAATAAAATCTTTGCCACATTCTTTTTCTTCAGTAAATTGCACACAGTAATTTCAAACTCTTCCCTCGCGGGAAGAGTTTATTTTTTTTCACTAAATCAATGAGTTAATATGAAAAGAGCTATTTCTTTTTTATTCGTTTTATTTTTCTTCGGTTCATCTTTTGTTTTTTCTTCTGATAAACCGAAAAACATTATTATTATGATTGGGGATGGGATGGGATTGAACTACGTTAGCACCTCGGTTTTAACCGATTCATCAAGCCCGTTTTTCAAATTCAAATCAATAGGATTATCAATTACAAGGTCATTGGATAATTTAATAACGGATTCAGGTGCAGGTGGAACAGCAATCTCTACCGGTTATAAAGTACCTAATAAAGCTATTGCTAAAGCCACCGCGGAAAATGATTATCATTCAGTTTTTACTGTGGCAAAATCACTCGGGAAATCTACGGGACTTGCTGTAACCAGTACAATCACTCACGCAACCCCGGCAGCGTTTTATGCAAACGTAATGAACAGAAGCGAAGAGAAAGTGATTGCTAATCAACTTGTTAAAACGGAAGTTGACGTTGCTATCGGCGGCGGAACAAAATTCTTTACTCCATTATCGAAAGGTGGGGTAAGAGATGATGAGAAAGATTTAATAGCCGAACTTAGTGCAAAAGGGTATACAACTATCTCCGATTTCAATGCATTGAAAAATGTTGATTCGGAAAAAATTATTGCGCTACTCGAATTCGATGCATTAAAACCGGCTGCAGAGCGTTCTTATTCATTGAAAGAACTTGTTGCTTCCGCCATAAAGAATTTAAGTAAAAACGAAAACGGTTTTGTATTGATGGTCGAAGGTTCACAGATTGACTGGGCAGGACATAATCATCAAAGCGATTATTTATTGTCCGAGCTCAACGACTTTGCTGAAGCTGTTGACTATGCGTATCAATTTGTAAAAGATGACGGTAATTCATTACTGGTTGTTACAGCCGACCACGAAACAGGCGGAATGGCTATCACCGGTGGAAAAAGGGGTGGTGAAGATTTAAAATTTAGTTTTACAACTAAAGGTCATTCGGCAGAAATGGTTGGGGTTTTTGCTTTCGGACAGGGAGAAGACACTTTCAAAGGAGTTTATGAAAACAATATGATCGGTCGAAAAATGATTAATTTATTTGATCCTAACTTCAGGTGGGACACTCCCTAATTTTCCTCTTAGGACATTGTTAGGCTCTTAACCGGGCTTTAACAATGTCCTTTCTTTTTTTCCGTTACTTCATTAAGTTTTAACCGTGTTTTTTAATTTCTCATGTTAAATCTAAAATTCGATATTAACATCATAGGAAGACTTGTTG
>DAIRET010000148.1:0-7470 GCA_036795455.1 Ignavibacteriaceae bacterium | reverse complement strand
CATCCGCAACATCGCTCTCATTAAGGAAGTCGTAATCGTCCCATAAAGGGAGTCTCCAAACGCGGTCGTAAGTAGTTAGTCCGGATTTATAAATCTCATCTGCAAGTGATTCATCCTTTGTAAAAAGACCTGCGACGAATTCACCGAGAGCAACAACACAGCCTCCGGTAAGAGTAGCCAGATCAACTATCATATCCGGTTTCAATTGCGAAGCATAGTGAAGTGCATCGGCAAGAATGATTCTTCCTTCTGCATCGGTGTTGTCAACTTCCACCGTTTTACCGGAAGCAGTAGTAATAATATCTCCTGGTTTTAATGCCCTACCGGAGGGCATGTTTTCTGCAGCCGGAATTATACCGTAAAGCTCAACAGGCAATTTCATTTTGAGTGCAGATAACAACGTACCGGCAACAACAGCAGCACCGGACATATCGGCTTTCATTTGCCACATATCGGCAGCAGGTTTCAATGAAATGCCGCCGGAATCAAACATTATCCCTTTACCAACGAGCGCTATTTTTCTTAATCTTTTTTTTTCCTTCGATCTACTTATTACCGATGGTTTATAATGCAAAACTATAAATTGCGGTGGATTAATACTCCCCTTCCCGACTGCAATTAAACCATTCATTTTTCTTTTTGCAATTTCTTTTTCGTCAAAGACAGTTACTTTCAATTCCCTGCATGACAATTCTTTCTTCAGTCTGCTTGCAAATTCTTTCGGTGATAAATTAATTGACGGTTCATTCTGCAAATCTTTTGTAAAATTAACGCCTTCCATAGCAATAAACCCGTTTGCAATTGCATTTTCAAGTTGTGGAATATTTTCCGCTGTTAAGAAGACATTAAGATTTGCTTTTTCGCTTCTGTTTGTTTTATACTTATCAAATTTGTAATTTCCATAAAACAATCCTTCAACAAAAGTTTGATAAAAGTATTCCTCGCTGACGAAATATTTTTTTACATCTGCGTAATTCGGAATCTTTATATACAGGTTTTGAACAGGTAATTTTTCGATTGTTGAAACAAATCCCGTAAAGAAATTTCTGAAATAATCGTTACTGAATTTTTCATCAATTTTCACTTTGAAAAGATTTATTATTTCCGGCTGCCCGGCTTCTTTTGTAATTACAACCGAACCGGATTTTGCTAATAGTGGTTTCCTATTGTGATTTGATAATTGCAGCCCGAATTCTTTCTCGAATTCCTTCAGTCTATCTTTGAGATTATCATCATCATACAGGAAAGCCGTTAGAAGTGATGCTTCGTTAAACTTTTTTACCGGTTGAACCGCTTTGAATTTGTAATTAAACATTACTGCCTCTGTTGTTGTTTAAATATTTTTTCGCTTTTTCAATTAGAAAAATACGCATCTCTTCCAGTGTATTATTTCTAAATCTAATACCGGATGCATTCCTATGTCCCCCGCCACCGAATTCAGATGCAAATTTATGAACCGAAAGCTCCCCTTTCGATCTTAAACTAACTTTGAAGCCATCTTTCAGTTCAAGAAAGAGCATTCCCATTTTTACATTTTCAATCGACATACAAAGGTTTACAAATCCGTCTGTTTCCGTTTCAAGAGCGCCAGTAGAATCAAGGTCTGATTGCATAATCGTCATTACTGCAAGTTTGTTCTCATCGCCGAAAATTTCAAGTGAATTAATCGATGCGCCAAGTAGTTTTACTTTTCCCGGTTTACTCTCGTCATAAATTTTATTGTATATATATTGCGGATTCACCCCTATTTCAAGCAAGTGTGCTGCAATTCTATGAACTTCGGGAGTTGTTCTGTCGAATCTGAATGAGCCTGTGTCTGTCATAATAGCTGCATAAAGATTATTCGCTATGGGTAACGTTACCGGAGCTATACCGGTAAAATTAATAAAATCATATATAATCTGACCCGTAGCCGAATAGGAAGTATCAATAAACAAATGATCAACAAATTCTTCAGCATCTTCATGATGATCGATACATATCTTTAATTTATTACTATTACGGAAAGCATTTTCCATTTTAATTATCCTGCATGCACGGTTGAAATCTACGGCAACGAGAACATCGTGTTCATTAAAAATGTCGATGTGTTTCTGTTCATCGTATTTTTCAATTACATTGGCTTCATCGAGAAAATCAATGTAGTAAGGGGTTTCGCTATAGTTTACAATTCTTGCTTTTTTACCGAGATGTAATAAAATATAATAGAAAGCTAATTCGGAACCGAGTGCATCTGCGTCCGGGTTTACGTGTGATGTAATAAGAAAACTGTTATTCTCCCTCAATATTTTTTCAAGTAGTTTGAAATCTATCATACTTTGATTTTCCATTCAGAATGTTTGATTATAACCAGTGCAAAAATAAAGATTTAAGTATTGACTACCAATCGGGGAGATAAAAGTGAGTATATAAAAAAAGCGAAGCATAACGCTTCGCTTTTTAAATTAGATAAAGTGATTATGAAACTTCCCAGGTATTACCTGTATAGAAAAGTTTTTCTAAAGTTCCTTCACCTTTTTTCTGTTTAATCAGTTTAATCTGCTCTTCAACGTTGTCATTATAAGTTGCTTTGTTGAACTGCCTGAAAACACCGATAGGAATCGGGAACCCTTGTAAATCGGAGAATCTTGCAAGCAAGAAAACTCTTGTCGGGTTATCGTCCAACTCATCGTGTACCCAAACATCATTAACAGACCATTTACCGTCGGATAAATCGATGATTTCAGGATTCAATCCGTCAAGACGAATTCCTTTATCTTTATTCTTACCGAACAATAATGGTTTGCCATGTTCCATTACAATAACGTTGTCATGCTTAACATCTTTTTCAGTTAAATGAGCATGAGCGCCGTCATTGAAAATCGGGCAGTTTTGATATACTTCAATAAAAGCCGCGCCGTTATGCTTTGAAGCTCTTGTTATCATTTCCTGCAGATGTTTCGGCTCTCTGTCAATTGACCTTGCAACAAAAGTAGCACCGGAACCTGCTGCCAGTTTAATCGAATTAAAAGGCCAGTCAACAGTTCCATAAGGTGAAGTTTTGGAAACCTTTCCTAATTCGGAAGTTGGTGAATACTGTCCTTTAGTTAAACCGTAAATCTTGTTATTGAACATAATGATTTTAAGGTTTACATTTTTCCTACAGGCATGAATAAAATGATTACCACCAATACTCAACATATCACCGTCGCCTGTAGCAACCCATACTTGCAGTTTAGGATTGGCAAGTTTTACACCTGTAGCAATAGCAGCCGCACGACCATGAATTCCGTGAAAGCCGTATGTACTCATGTAGTAAGGAAAGCGGCTTGAGCATCCGATACCGGAAACCCAAACAATATTCTCTAATTTTTCCCCGAAGTCGGGTGAGCTTCTTTGAACTTGAGCGAGAATGCTATAGTCGCCGCAACCGGGACACCATTTAACGTCCTGGTCTGATGCGAAATCCTTGGCAGTATATTTTACTTCTGCTACTTCATTATTTTTAATATTATTTTCCATTTTCGCCTCCTAAAAGTTCCAATATTTTCCCTTCAACTTCCGAAGTTTTTATCGGTTGTCCTTGTACTTTATTATACTGAATTACATCAATCAAAAATTCGCTTCTGATAACCCTGGCTAATTGACCAAGATTAAGTTCAGGGACAAGAATTCTCTTGAAACTTTTCAATACATCAGCAGTATTAGCAGGGAACGGATTGAGATATTTCAGATGAGCGAGTGATAACTTGTAACCTTTTTTCTTTAGTCTTCTCATAGCTTCTTTAACAGGACCATATGTACTTCCCCAGCTAAGAACAAGAAGATCACCAGTTTTCTCTCCTTCTACTTCAAGAAGAGGAATATCTTTTTGAACATTTTTAATTTTTTCATCTCTGATTTTTGTCATTAATGCATGGTTTTCAGGCTCGTAACTTATATTACCATAAATGTGTTTCTTCTCAAGACCACCGATACGATGTTCTAAGCCGGGAGTACCCGGTATAGCCCAAGGACGTGCAAGATTTTCATCACGCATATAAGGTTGAAAACCTTCCGGGTCTTTCCTAAAGTTTACAGGAATTTCAGGTAAATCATCAATTGATGGTATTCTTAATGGTTCGGAACCGAGTGCAATATACCCGTTCGTTAATAAGATAACAGGGGTCATATATTTTATTGCAATCCTTGCAGCTTCCAAAGACATCCAGAAACAATCCGCCGGGCTGCTTGCAGCAAGAACCGGAAGCGGTGCTTCGCCGTGCCTTCCATACAATGCCATTAGTAAATCCGATTGCTCTGTTTTTGTGGGAAGTCCTGTACTTGGTCCGCCTCTTTGAACGTTCACAATAACCAGGGGTAATTCGGTAATTACTGCTAATCCCATTGCTTCTGTTTTTAAAGATAAGCCTGGGCCGCTTGTTGTAGTAATAGCAAGATTGCCAGCAAAGGATGCACCTATTGCGGAACAGATACCAGCAATTTCATCTTCGGCTTGAAAAGTTTTTACACCGAAGTTTTTATACTTACTTAATTCTTGAAGAATTTCGGAAGCCGGAGTAATCGGGTAAGAACCGAGAAATAGTGGTAAACCTGATCTTAGTGAAGCAGATACAAATCCGAGTGCAACGGCTTCATTACCGGAAACATTTCTATAATGTCCTTTCGGCAATTTTGCTTTATGTACATCATATCTTGTCGTAAACAACTCTGTATGTTCGCCGTAATAATAACCCGCCTTCAAGGCTTTTTTGTTCGCTTCGACGATTAAAGGTTTCTTAGCAAATTTTGTTTCAATCCACTTTGAAGATCCTTCGATTGGGCGATTATATAACCAGTACATTAAACCGAGAGCAAAAAAGTTTTTGCATCTTTCTTTCTCTTTTAACGAGATATCCAAACCTTCAAGAGCACCCATTGTAAGTTGAGTAATAGGTACGGAAATAAGCTGGTAACCTTGCAAAGAACCGTCTTCGAGCGGATTGGAATCGTACTTTGCTAGTTTCAAATTTTTTGTATCGAATGCACTTGAATTAACAAGAATAGTCCCATTCGATTTCATGTCTTTTAAATTTACTTTAAGTGCCGCAGGATTCATTGCAACAAGAACATCGGGACTATCACCCGGAGTTTGAATATCGCTGCTGCTGAAATGTAATTGAAATCCGCTTACTCCGGAAAGTGAACCGGCAGGGGCGCGTATTTCGGCTGGAAAATCCGGCAGGGTACTTAAATCGTTTCCCACTGCTGCTGTTGTATCAGTAAATTGAGAACCTGTGAGCTGCATACCGTCACCGGAGTCTCCGGCAAAACGGACAGTTACCTCGTCAAGTACAACTACTTCTTTTTCTTTTGACATAACTCATCTCTATATTTTTTAAAAATTGATATGAAAAATTATTAATTCATTTAACTATAAGCAAGCATTATTTAACTTCTTTAAGCAGATTTAGAAATTCATCAGCAGGGACGAATCCGGTTATCCTTTTAACTTCATTCCCCTCCGAATCAATAATAATAACAGTTGGTACACCGATAATGTTAAATTCCTTTCGTAGTTTATCTACTTCCGGGGCAAGACTTTTTGTCATATCTACCTTAAAAACCGCAAATTCTTTCGATTTTTCGATAACTCTTTCATTTGAAAAAGTCAACGCATCCAGTTCTTTACAGGGAATACACCAATCGGCATAAAAGTCCAAAATGATTTTCTGATTCTCATTTTTACTATTTGTTAATGCCTCTTCCGAAAAAGGTTTCCATTCTATTGATTTTGTTTCAACCGGGTATAAACTATAAGCCGAGACAGCAAGCAGTAGAAAAGCAAATATGTATTTGAAAATAGTGAATCCTTTTTTACCAACTGAGGCTTTATCAAAGAAGAGTAGGTATAGAGCCGCTAAAATCATATAAACCGGTAAAACATAACCCGAAATTGTTTTCGGTAAAACCGGTAATAAAAAATAGAAAGCCATCCCAAGCAGTAGTAAACCGAAAATGTGTTTCACTGAATCCATCCATGCACCGGCACGGGGTAAGCTTTTTATTTTCCCGGAGAAGACTGCGAGTAAGAAGTAAGGAAGTCCTAACCCGAGTGCAAGAACAAAGAATAACAAAAATCCGAGATATGGGTCTGCTTTAGCTGCAACAAAAGTTACCAACCCAATTACGAAAGGTCCTACACAAGGGGCAGCAACAATTCCCATAGTTAATCCCATAAAAAAAGCACCGAACAAACCTGATTTTGCACCACCTGCTTTGGCTACTAAAGAATCGGGAAGTTTGAATTCATACAACCCGAACATACTTAAAGAGAGAGCAATAAATATTAAAACTATAACCAGGATTACATAAACATTTTGAAGAAGTGCCCCGAAAACAGCACCGCTTAATGCAGTTACAACTCCTATTGCTGAATACGTTATTGCCATCCCCAAAACATATAGTATGCCCATCACAGCAAGTTTACGTGTTTTCCCTTCGCTTTGTCCGCCGAAATAACCAATTGTAATCGGTATTAGAGGATAGACACATGGAGTTAAATTTAATGCAAGTCCGCCGATAAATATCAACACCAATCCAAGTAAAAGTCCGCTCTGTTCCAGTGCATTTGAAATCGGGTCATCATCTTTTTGTACTACTCCCCTATCAGAATATGAAAGATCCACTTTGTTAAAAACTTCTTTGTTAATCTCGTTGATGATTACATTTTTATCAACAACATTAATAGTAAGAGTGTCGTAAGAGTTATTCGGAGGGAGACATGTAAAGTTATTACACCCCTGGTAACCGAAATCGATAATAATTTTATACTCACCGGCAGTAAGTTCTTCCGGTACTTTAATCAAAGCCCCGATGTAAACTTCCCCTTCAAAAACAGAGAGTAACTCATCGGAGAATCCGAGTTTAATATCATGTGCTTCTGGATAGTAAGTATTTATCAATAAGAAAGGAGTTTCCGATTCGATTTTTAATTCCGACGGAATAAGAAACTCTTCTTTCGGTTTACTTGAATTGATGTGCCAATCAGGTTCTATATTTACTTTAACAGCAATTTTGAGTTCGCTGCCTGGATGAACATTATCAAGCGAAAGAAATGCTTTTGCTTTTAAAATCTCTTCTTCTGTTCCGAATTGCGGAAAGACCTGAATTGTAAACAGTATAAATAAAAACGATAGAAACAGATTTAGTATTTTCATAATAACCTAATGCTAATTCAAGAATTGTGATTTTTATTTTCGCCAGCCTTGAACTATCGGGTATCTTCTGCCGTAGCCGAAGGCTTTTCTTGAGACTCTTAATGCCGGTGCAGCTTGCTTTCTCTTAAATTCATTATTGTCTACAAGTCTTAACACTTTTTTTACTATCTCCGGTTCACCAATAATTGCTGTAATCTCTTTTAATTCTTTATTCTCTTCAAGATACATCCGCAAAATACTATCAAGAATATCATACGGCGGCAAACTATCCTGATCGGTTTGATTGAAACGG
>DAIRET010000147.1:0-7487 GCA_036795455.1 Ignavibacteriaceae bacterium | reverse complement strand
AACGAAATTGCATACTTAATTGATGGCATGTATGTACAGGACCCGCTGCTCGGCGGACTTGCAACGCAACTGAATAACGATGCTATCCAGGAGATGAGTTTACTAAGCGGAACATTCAATGCCGAATATGGTAATGCGTTAAGCGGTGTAGTGAATATAGTTACAAGAGACGGCTCGGATAAACTCTCTGTAAAGCTTGAAGGAAGAACAAGTGAATTTGGAATTGATAAATACACACAGTTACACGAAAACAGAATTAACGGTAGTATCAGCGGACCGTTATTCACTCCCGAAGTAAAATTTTTCATTTCCGCCGAAGTAGATAAAAGCGGAAGTTATCTTCCGTTCGGCTTTGATAATGAGAAGACATTTTTTACAAAGCTGACTACTACTGCCATTCCTTACATGAAAATATCTTTATCAAATAGAGGAAGTAAAGGCGTTAGACAGAGTTATAGCCATTCTTACAAATATATTTCCGAACAGTTTTCAATAAGGAGAACCGATAGCTGGCAGAGTTCCGTTACCTTAACACATACTGTCGCTAATAATCTATTCTATGATTTACGGTTTTCATACTTTAACCAGGGATATTATTCGGGTGTTGATAAAGATACTTCGCAATACATATCAACGAGCCAGTTTGAATACTTCGACGAATACGGTAATGGTTTCGAGTTTTATAAAAAAGCCAACCCGCTTCAATTAACAGACAGCAGAACAGCAACGGCAGACATGAAAGCGGATGTAGTATGGCAGCTTGGTTCAATTAATGAAATTAAAACAGGTTTTGCATTCAAACAACACTGGTTGAAACTTTACAGTATTTATGACCCGAAAAGGAACTATCCTTATAAAGATGACTATTCAACTAAACCATTTGAATTTGCAGCATATGTGCAGGATAAAATTGAGTTAGCTTATTTAATAATTAACCTCGGTCTACGGTTTGATTATGTAAATGCTAATGTTGAATTCAGAGAGAATGCCCTTGATCCTAATTCGATTGTTAAAGTTAAACCTCGCTCTCAAATTTCACCAAGAGTAGGAATTGCTCACCCGATTTCAGATAAAACCAAATTGCATTTTTCTTACGGTCATTTTTTTCAGAATCCTGATTTCAGATTTTTATTTGAAAACAAACAATACGATCTGAATGTTAGAGAGCCTTTATTCGGACAGCCGAATCTTGATGCACAAAGAACAATCTCTTATGAAGTCGGAATTGCTCATCAGTTTACAGACAAGATAGCAATGAATCTGACAACGTATTATAGGGATATTACCGGGTTGATAGGAACGAGATATTTCTTTCCATATGTTGACGGACGTTACACAGGCTACACTCTTTATGTGAATGAAGACTATGCCAATATCAAGGGATTGGAATTTTCTCTTGATATTAGAAGGGATAAACATTTTTCCGGAGGTTTAACATATACATACTCTATAGCCAAAGGAAGTGCTTCTTCAGAAACAGAACAATATCCCGGTACACAGGAATCCACGCAGTTGTATTATCTCGATTTCGACCGCACCCATGTATTTAATGCAAGCGGAACGTATACTATCCTTGAGAAAGAAGGACCTGAATTATTCGGGGCATATATATTCGAAAACATGGACATAAGTATAATCGCCAGAGCAAGCAGCGGGGAACCTTATACACCGGGTGGAAGAGACGTCGGTTTTGTTGTTAGAAATTCATTAAGACAACCCGGTCTTTATAATATAGACTTGATGATCGGGAAGGAATTCAGATTTGCATCCGACTTTACTTTAAGGGTTTTCGCAGAGATTCTAAATATAACCGATCATAAAAATATTCTTTACGTTTATAGAGATACGGGTGAACCCGACTTTACTTTCGAAGGGGGTTATTCACCGGAGTATATGCAGGACCCATCTAATTTCGGTCCTCCGAGGTCTATTCGTTTGGGATTTACTTTCAGGTTTAATTAAAAGGTATTGTTATGAATAAGAAAGTATTATTAGTTTTTCTTTCACTACTTACAGTCTCGGTTCTTGCCCAGGTTGGAAGGGACGGAGAAGAAGAAAATGTTGATTTCAAAAAGATCTTCTCGATTCAGGATAGAGCAGGTGGAACGCACAATGCAAGCAACATCGGGCTGTTTTTTGAAAACCGCGGTAAACTTTATCCCAGAAGAATTACACAAGGTCCTTCAGGTGAATTCCCTATCAATAGCGGTAATCATTATATTTATAGGATTAATCCAATGGTCGGAATTCCGGGTAATGTAATCCAGGGAAGATATACGACAAATGAAGAATGGGAAGCAGTAGGCGGCTATCAAAACCCTGAACTTTCCCAGATAGCTTTCAGCGATAAACCGGAAACCTGGCACCCAGTAAACGGGTGGCCTGTCAAAGACTCTCTCGGTAACCCGATCTTATTGTCAGATCAGGATAGTTACTGCGCTTATAATGATAGTAATAACACAATTAGCATTCTTAATATTCAAGTTGAACAAATTGGTTATACATACGGTGTTAAATTTGCTCAGGATATGATTTTCTTTAAATACATAATTACGAATAACAGCAGTCTTGATTACGACAGTCTCTATTTCGGGCTTTATACAGATCTGGATATCGGTAATGTAAGCGGCGGGGCACCTGAATATGGGGATGACAAAATCAATTTTATTAAAAATAAAAACTTTCTTTACTTCTATGATGCTGATGATTATTCATCCGAATGGGCTGGCGGTAAAGTTGGTATGATGGGGGTTGCATTCTTAAAAACTCCTGAAGTAAACGGCGTTCAATTGGGAATTACCGATATGCATTATAACGAGTATAATGATGATAGGGATATCGATACTATACAGTATGGAATAATGGCAAGCAGTCCATCACTTTATAATTCTTCTCTCGGGTCGAAATATTTCCACCTCGGAAGTAATACGGCACTCAATTATTGTGATGTGAATACAATACCTGCAACAGGTCTGGATTTAGTAGCAAATGTAAGTTCGGGCCCGTACTTAATTAAAAGCGGAGAGAAACTTGTATTTTATACTGCTATTATTGCAGGTGAAACAGAAACTGCTTTGTTGAATAACTTAGACCAGGCATATAAAATCCTTGAGTATAATTTCGAAGTTAGTAAACCGCCTGCAACACCAACGCTTTATTCATTCGCCGGAGATAAAGAAGTTGTTCTTTACTGGAATGACATTGCAGAATACTCAAAGGATTCTTTTTCAGGTGAGTATGATTTTGAAGGATACAGGTTATACAAGAGTTTGAACAAAGGGATTACCTGGCAGTTGATAGCCGATTTTGATAAAATAAACGACATTGGTTTGGATCGCGGTTTGCAATACAGTTATACGGATAAAAACGTTGTCAATGGAATTGAATACTGGTATTCAATAACTGCGTATGATAGGGGAGATGAATTCCTCGAAAGCCTCGAAAGTCCTAAAGGCTCAAATACGGATGCAATTAATCTTAATGCGGTTACACCGGTATCATCCGCTCTTGGAAGAACACCGGTTACTTCTCAAGCAGCAGAAAACATAGGGACAGGCTCTTCAAACTATTTGTTGGTACCGGGTCCGGTTGATAATGAATCGCTTACTGATAACATTTACGAAGTCTTTTTCAACTATACCACACGGACAGAAAAAGGGAAGTTGAAAACGAAAATTGAAGTAACTGTTTTTGATTCATCCAAAACAAAACCGCACCAGTACGGGATTGTATTCAAGACCGACAGAATATTTGATATTGTTAATCTTACAACCGGTGATGTACTTAAAGAAGATAATACATACATCCCGCGTGCTTATCCGGGAATTAAATATTCGTCAAACGGGAGCGTCTTACCGGGAATCGAATTTAGAATTTATGATCCGAATCCATCTGCTCCTTCCGATTCACTTCCGGCACCGAATGACAGACTGGTTATTAATTATTCAATCAATGCTATTAAAAACAGTACTGATGTGGTTTTAAAAGACCGTCCATTTGATACCAGGAAAGTGCAGTCAACCGAAGATGGAATAATTCTGCAAATGAAAGCTCCGGATATTATCGAAAGCGTCTCAAGAGTAGGCGGAACGGATAACTTTGAAATAGAGTTTTCCGTAGATGATGAGAGTTTAATAATTGATGCTCTATTCCTGGTCTCGGTAACAGGTAACGGTTTTGACGGCAGCAACGGGTTTGTTTCTCTATTGATAAAAAAGGATAATATCGAAACCAACATTGATTCGGTAAAAAACCTCGATGCTGTATATTTCAACGGAATAAAAGGAGTAGTAAAGTTTCCTTCAAATAATCCACCTTCTCCGGGGAATATAATTTCTATAAAAACTATTATCCCGGTTGAACCTGGGATAAGAGAAAGATACCGGTTTAAGATAAACGCACCTTCGGTAAGCAGTGAAAAAGTAAAGCAAGAAATAAGCAAAATTAAAGTTGTACCTAATCCATACATCGTTTCTTCACTATACGAAATCGAATACGGTGAACTAAGGCAGGAACCTCTACGGCAAATCCAGTTCATTAATCTTCCGCCGGAATGTACGATTTATATCTTTACTGTTGATGCCGATCTTGTTCAAACAATTTATCATAGTTCAACAACTGGTACGGCTGTGTGGGATTTACGTGCTGCAGGCGGTAGAGTGATTGCTCCCGGTGTTTATATCTATGTTGTTAAAACAAAAGACACCGAATACATCGAACGATTTGCAGTAATTAAATAGATGGAGTTTGATATGAAAAAAGGTTTATTGACATTATTGTTTATAATAGCGGCTCAAACTGTATTTGCTCAAAACCCGAATCTTGGAGCAAGCGGTGCCCAGTTTTTACAAATTCCTATCGGCTCACGCGCAGAAGCTATGGGCGGAGCAGTTGTCGGGCTTGCAGATGATGCTTCGGCTGTTTTTTGGAATCCTGCCGGAATTGTAAAAGTAAATAACTTTCAGGTTTTCTTTTCGTACATAAATTGGTTTGAACTATTTGATTTGAATGCGGCTTCAATTGTCTACAATGCAGGCGAACTCGGTTCCTTCGGTGCAAGTATGATAATATTCAATACCGGGAAAATGGAGATTACTACGGAAACAGAACCGAATGGAACGGGACGCTATTTTGATGCAGGTGATCTTGCTATCGGTGTTTCTTACGCGAGGTATCTTACGGATAGGTTCAGTGTTGGTGTGTCTGTTAAATACGTTTATCAAAGAATATGGAATGAAAGCTCTTCAGGTATTGCTTTCGATTTAGGTACACAGTACAAACTTGATTTCCAGAATCTTACAATTGCAATGGCGATGACTAACTTCGGCGGTGATTTGAAGTATGACGGAAGTGATCTTGATTTTTCTCATAGAAAAGATGATAATTTCCCGATTAGCAGATTAACTCCCAGCAGACTTACAACCGAGGAATACCCGCTCCCTTTGAATTTCCAGGTTGGTATCGGCTTCGATGTTTTTGAATACGAATTTGTTAAAATGAAAGGAGCGATAGACGTTACCCATCCAAACGACAATAAAGAGCGGGCACATTTCGGAACCGAATTCTCTTTTTTCGACCGTCTTTATTTAAGAGGCGGATATAAGTTGAATTATGACGATCAAAATGTTACTTTTGGTGCCGGCATTAATCTTTTATGGGGCAGCAATGCAGTTTACTTTGATTATGCTTACTCCGTTTACGATATTCTGCCGGCAGTTCACAGAATTTCTTTGAAACTTAGTTTATAAATGAAAGGCATTTTTGATCGATGAAAAAAAGTTTTATCCTCTTTTTGGTTTTTGTATTGTTTTCATTTCAATTACCGGTACAATCGTGTACTACTGCAATTATCTCGGGGAAAGCAACAATTGACGGCAGACCGTTAATACTGAAACACCGTGATGCTGATGCTCTGCAAAACAGGCTCGTCTTTTTTACCGATGGTAAATATAAATATATCGGGCTTGTTAATTCCCACGATACAGCTAATGCAGAAGTATGGGCTGGCTTTAATGAAACAGGCTTCGGAATAATGAATTCGGCTTCTTACAACCTGCGGTTAAAGGATACAAGCAAACTAAAAGACCTTGAAGGGGTGATAATGAAAAAAGCACTCCAGGTTTGTGCTTCACTGGAAGATTTTGAAAAGTTGTTGACCGAGCTTCCGAAACCTCTTGGTGTCGAAGCCAATTTCGGGGTTGTTGATGCTCACGGCGGAGTAGCTTATTACGAAGTCGACAATTACAAATTTATAAAGTTTGATGCCAATGACCCGGTTACTGCACCTAACGGGTATATAATCCGAACTAACTATTCATTTGCCGGTGAAGAGAATCAGGGTGCAGGATATATTCGTTATCAAACCGCTTCAAAAGTATTTACTGATAAATACGAAGAAGGAAAGTTTTCATTCGATTTCCTACTGAACGATATACCGAGATGTTTAACCCATTCCTTTACAAATGAAAATCTTTTAGAAAAAATGCCGGATAACAGCGAAGATACACGCTATGTTTATTTCAGAGATTATATACCGAGATACTTTTCTTCTGCTGCGGTTGTTATCCAGGGTGTAGTTCCGGGTGAATCACCTAAATTAGCAACGATGTGGACAATACTTGGTTTTCCGCTTTCATCAGTTGCTGTTCCGGTTTGGATTACGGATGAAGGAAAACTGCCACAGATTCTTCAGGGAAATGAAAAGGGGATTGCACCGCTTTGCGACCTTGCTCTTAAATTGAAAGATAACATGTTTTCAACTCAAAAAGATGCAAGGGAAAATTATATTAATCTTGCCGCAGTTGCTAATAAAGATAAAACAGGGATACTTCAAAAGTTAGCTCCGATTGAAGAAGAAGTTCTGAATAAAGCGAAAAATCAGATTTCTGCCTGGAGAGAGAACGGTTTTGATAATACGGGTGCGGTAGACTTTTATAACTGGATTGATGGAAACCTTTTGAAGGAGATCAAGACCAGGTTTAAAATGGAATGACACTTTTTTTGAGCTCCAATGAAATTCCGGCAGCAGGTAAATATTGTATTAGTTGTTCTTCTTATTCTTGTATCAAGATTAATTTATTCACAAGGATTTATCTGTGCAGTTGGCGGAGGTTCCGAGAACTATAATGATTGGAGTAATGCACCTTATTCCTGGATTGTCCAAAAAGCCTCGAATAAAAAAATAATAATATTATCTTATGATGATGCTACCAATTGGCTGCCCGATTATTTTAAATCGCTTGGAGCGGATTCTGCTTATAATAAGAAAATAAATACGCGAGTGATTGCGGATATGCATGAAACATATAATGAGCTGCTTACTGCAGATGGCGTATTCATAAAAGGCGGGGATCAGAACCAATATATTACTCTCTGGAAAGGAACAAAAACAGAACAGGCTATACAAGAAATCTTTCAGAGAGGGGGAGTAATAGCCGGAACGAGTGCCGGGGCGATGGTTCTCGGTGAATTTAATTACACTGCAAAGA
>DAIRET010000146.1:0-7528 GCA_036795455.1 Ignavibacteriaceae bacterium | reverse complement strand
TTTCCACTCACCTTTGATGCAATCAGCAAAGGATAAATTAGCTGTTGCTCTTGAAAACGCCCCTATCTACAATGCACGCTTCCCAGTTTATGCCAACGTTACAGCCAAACCTGTGATTGAAAAAGAAGATATAAAGAAACTTTTATTCGAACAAGTTACTGCCCCGGTTAAATGGGAAGAAACTATAATTAATATGATTGCCGACGGATTTGATGAGTTTATTGAAATTGGACCCGGCAAAGTTTTACAAGGATTGGTAAAAAGAATCAATCCTTCCGTAAAAATATCAGGCATAGAAAAATATTCGGAAGTTGAGAAGTATCTATAATGGTTACCGAACCTAAAATAATAAATGGATTAAAAATTGACCCGTTGATTTTTACATTCAAATTTAATTGTAAATGTAACGGCGAATGCTGTAATTACGGCGTTTATACGGACCTTAAAGAAAATGAAATGATTCTTAGTATTAAGGATAAAATTATTCCTTTAATGGATGAAACCCAGTGTAAAGATGTTGAAAAATGGTTCGAAAACCCGGAAGAAGATGAAGACTTTGAGTCCGGTGTAGCTGTTGGAACCGAAATTATAAACGGTAAATGTACTTTCCTGGATAAAGAAGGATTATGTGTGCTGCAAAGATTAGCTTTAAAAGAAAATCTTCATAAGTGGCATTATAAACCGCAGTATTGCATTCTTTTCCCTTTGACAATTTACGAAGGTGCTTTAACTATTGATGATGAACATATCGACAGACTTAAATACTGTAATAAAGAGTGTTTAAATGGAACCACAATAGTAGAACACTGCAAAGAAGAGCTGATCCATTTTCTTGGAACAGATGGTTACGACGAATTGATAAACTATCGGAATGAATACCTGACATCTGAAAATTCCGGCTAAGGAATATGAAACTTAAAAATAAAAGAGCAATTGTAACCGGCGGGTCAAGGGGGATTGGTAAAGCAATTGTTTTTAATTTTGCAGTTCACGGTTGTAAAGTTATATTTACTTATCAAAGTTCCGAAAGTGCTGCTAAAAAACTTGAGGAAGAAGCGAAATCAATAGGATTGCAGGTTTTCGGAATTAAAGCTGATGCTTCAAGTTATTCCGATGCCGAAAAAACAGTTAATTATGCTTTGGAAAAATTCGGCGGTTTGGATATTTTAGTAAATAATGCGGGGATTACTAAAGATAATTTAATTGCCTGGATGTCCGAACATGATTTTGATTCGGTAATCAGTAGTAACTTAAAGAGCGTTTTTAACTATTCAAAATCAGCATTGAAGTTGATGACAGGGCAGCATTATGGAAGAATAGTGAACATTTCTTCAGTGCTTGGTTTAATAGGGAATGCAGGGCAGTCGAATTACGTTGCCTCAAAAGCTGCGGTAATAGGATTTTCCAAATCCCTTGCAAAGGAAGTTGCTTCGCGAAATATAACGGTGAATGTAGTTGCTCCGGGTTTAATCGAAACCGAAATGACTGAAAAATTGAACGAAAAACAACTCCATGCTATTATGAATGCGGGAATGAAAAGAAAAGCTGCCAAACCGAGCAAAGTAGCTGAAATGGTTACGTTTCTTGCTTCGGATGAAGCGGATTTTATAACGGGACAGACCTTTGTAGTAGAGGCTGCACAGTTGAAAAGAGAATAAAAATATACGAACAATAAATTGAAAGAAAAGAGTTTAATGTTAAAAGACAAAGTATCGGTAATTACAGGTGGAGCCAGAGGTATTGGCAGAGCTATTGCAAGCGAATTTCTTAAAGATGGAGCTAACGTAGTTATTATTGATAAATTCTTCCCTGAGGATTTTGAAGATTACAAAAACTCAGTAAGAGGGGAAGGCAAACTATCTTCAAAAAGTGTTGACATTACCGATTTCAAAGCTACGGAATCAACAATTGATGAAATAGTAAAAGAATTCGGCAGAGTTGATGTTTTGGTGAACAATGCCGGGATAACGAGAGATAAACTATTATTAAGGATGACTGAAGAAGATTGGGATGCAGTAATTGCAGTGAACCTTAAAGGGGCTTTTATTACCACCCGTGCTGTTTCGAAAGCAATGATAAAACAAAAAAGCGGGAAGATTATAAACATAAGTTCAGTAGTTGGAGTGATAGGTAACGCAGGACAATCTAATTATGCGGCATCAAAAGCAGGATTAATCGGTTTTACCAAATCAGTTGCAAAAGAGCTTGCTGGTAGAAACATTACAGTCAATAGTGTAGCGCCGGGATTTGTAGTTACAAATATGACTGACAAATTAAACGAAGAACAACAAAAAGCTTTGTTGGACTTAATTCCTCTTAAAAGAGGATCACAGCCGGAAGAAATTGCTGGTATTGTAGCTTTCCTCGCATCGGAAAAGGCAAACTACATTACCGGTCAAGTTATTTGTGTTGACGGCGGAATGACAATGTAAAAATTAATCATTAATTAATCATAAATTTAAGGAGATATATAATGGACGTTGAAGTAAAAGTAAAAGAAATCATCATCGATAAGCTCGGCGTTGAAGAATCACAAATTACACCGGAAGCTTCTTTTACTAACGATTTAGGAGCTGATTCTCTCGATATAGTTGAACTTGTAATGGGTTTTGAAAGCGCTTTCAATATTTCTATTCCTGATGAAGATGCTGAAAAAATCGGGACTGTTGGAGACGCAGTTAAATATCTTACAGAGAAATTAGGTTAATCCTTTTTTTATTTGTTTTTGAGGGGGTTAGCAGGTTCTACTTGTTTCCCCCTTACTACAAAATCTTTATAAGTGTATTTTATCCTCCATTTATTCACTGTTTTTCTTTTTTTTCTTAAAGGGTTTGTATGAATAAAAAACGAGTGGTAGTTACCGGGGTTGGTGCAATTACTCCAATAGGTAATGATGTAAATGAGTATTGGAATGGCTTGCTCGCCGGTAAAAACGGGGTAGATTTAATTACCCGTTTCGATACGTCTAATTTTAATACAAAGTTCGCTGCCGAAGTAAAAAACTTCGATCCTTTACTTTATATTGATAAAAAATCACTCAACCGCTATGACCTGTTTACTCAGTACGCGCTTTCAAGTGCGGAATTAGCGTTAGTTGATTCCGAAATTAATCTTGAAAAAATAAACCTCGAAAGATTCGGTATTATTTACGGTTCGGGAATCGGCGGAATCAAATCTTTACAAGAACAGTGCAAAACCTTTTTCGAAACAAAAGACCCCCGTAAATTCAGTCCCTTTTTTATAACTATGATGATTGCTGATATTGCCGGCGGGTATATCTCGATTAAATATAAATTGAAGGGTCCGAATTACTCAACTACTTCTGCATGTGCAACATCATCACATTCAATTGCCGATGCTTTTATGTTGATTCAAAGAGGAAGTGCGGATTTGATGTTTTGCGGCGGTTCCGAAGCAGCGATTACTGAACTTGGAATCGGTGGGTTTAATGCAATGCGAGCCATATCTACATGGAATGACAGGTACAAAGAGGCATCAAGACCTTTCGACAAAGATAGGAATGGTTTCGTTCTTGGTGAAGGAGCCGGAACTCTTATCCTTGAAGAATTAAATCACGCAAAAAATAGAGGAGCCAAAATCTATTGCGAGTTGGCCGGTATCGGTTTGACCGGCGATGGATTTCATGTAACGGCTCCGGACCCGGACGGAAACGGGGCTGTAAGATCAATGAAGGTATCTATTGCAGATGCCGGGCTACAAATAACTGATATTGATTATATAAATGCTCACGGGACGTCTACACTTTTAAACGATGTAACAGAAACTAAAGCTATTAAAACCGTTTTCGGAGATCACGCTTATAAATTGGTTATCAGTTCCGTAAAATCTATGACAGGGCATTTATTAGGGGCTGCAGGTGCAATTGAGGCAATTGCTACTGCTTTATCTGTAAAAAATGATGTGGTTCCTCCGACTATTAATCACGACACACCCGACCCTGAATGCGACCTTAACTATTCACCTAATAGAAAAACCGAAAAGAGAATTAATGCTGCCATTAATAATACTTTCGGGTTCGGCGGGCATAATGCCTCGTTGCTTTTCAAAAAGTTTGAGGAATAAAAGTGTTTAAGTTTATATCCGATATTCTGAGGAAATCCTCTTCGGTAAAACTTCTTACAAAGAAGAATTTAAGGTTACTTGAAGAGTTAATCGGAGAGAAAATAAAAAATCCTCAATATTTTATTGAAGCATTAACTCACCGCTCGGCGTTGGATCATAAAAGGTTTAAACAATCCAACGAAAGACTTGAATTTCTTGGCGATGCTGTTTTAGGTTTCTGTGTTGCCGAAGCTTTGTTCAATAGTTTTAAAGAAAAAGATGAGGGATATTTAACTAAGATTCGTGCAAATTTTGTGAATAAAAATACTCTTTACGATGCTGCAGTAAGGATTAATCTTATTCATTATCTTTTCATAAGTAATGAATTACTTGCTTCGGCTAATATCGGGATTAAAACAATTTTATCTGATGCACTTGAAGCTTTAATTGGCGCAGTATATCTTGACTCCGGACTCGAAACAGTTCGAAAGTTTATTGATATGTACATAACTGCTCCTAACTTAAAAATGGGTTTGCACCTTGTTGATGATAATTATAAAAGTCAACTGCTTGAACTAACACAGGCAGCAAGGTTGGAAATGCCGAAGTATGAAGTTATTAAAGAAGAAGGACCGGAACATGAACGCTGGTTTACTATCCAGGTATTAGTATCCGATGAAGCACTTGGAGTCGGTAAAGGCAGGAATAAAAAAACAGCGGAACAGGAAGCAGCAAAAGAAGCTTTTTACAAATTAAAAAAACGAATCGTACCTTCAAACGGGAACTGAGTTTTTTTCTCTCAATCGTGTCTCTTAACACCTGCCAGGTTATTATTTTATTCCTTTAATTCTTAGATTTGAAAACGAAATTTAAACTGTTTATTATTATTGAGGATATTTATGGGATTGTTTGATGTTCCAGACAAATTTGAAAACCGTCATATAGGACCTGCCGGTCAAGAAACTACAGAAATGCTGAAAACAATCGGTGTTAATTCAGTAGAGCAACTAATTGAAGAGACTATACCAGCCGACATTCGATTAAAAAAAGAAATCGCACTTGATGAACCGATGCCTGAACATGAATTTCTTGAGTATATCAGGGAAATCGCTTCGAAAAATATAATAGCTAAATCATATATCGGGATGGGGTATTATCCGACAATTTTGCCGCCGGTAATTCAAAGAAACATACTTGAAAATCCGGGCTGGTATACACAATACACACCGTACCAGGCAGAGATTTCTCAGGGTAGACTGGAAGCATTATTAAATTTTCAAACAATGATAAGCGATTTAACAGCTTTACCCGTTGCAAATGCATCCCTGCTGGATGAAGGAACTGCTGCTGCCGAGGCAATGCTGATGTTGTTTGCTTCGTCAAAATCAAATAAGAAAAATTTCACAAAGTTTTTCGTTGATAAATATGTATTCCCTCAAACACTAAAAGTAATGGAAACAAGGGCTATTCCCCATGGTATCCGGATAGTAACGGGAGATTATGATTCAATAGATTTTTCTGAAGGTTATTTTGGAATACTACTTCAATACCCTAACTCTAATGGAGAAATTATTGATTATAAAAAGATTATTGATTCAGCTAAACAGAATGGTGTTTATGTTGTAATGGCTGCTGATTTGTTAAGTCTTTCAATCCTTACACCACCCGGTGAGATGGGCGCCGATGTTGCTGTCGGTTCTTCACAGAGATTTGGAGTACCGATGGGTTATGGAGGTCCTCATGCAGCTTACTTTGCTGTGAAAGATGAGTTTAAGAGGATAGTGCCCGGAAGAATTATCGGAATGTCAATTGATGCCGAAGGAAATAATGCTCTTAGAATGGCACTTCAAACGAGGGAACAACATATTCGGAGAGAAAAAGCTACAAGTAATATTTGTACTGCACAGGTGCTTCTCGCAATTATGGCCGGTATGTATGCCGTTTATCATGGGCCCGAAGGGATTAAAAAAATTGGTGAAAGAATTCATGCTTTGACAAATCTTCTTGACAGGGGGTTGAAAGAGATTGGAATCAATCAGTTAAACAAGACTTATTTCGATACTTTGAAAATACAGATTGAAAAGGATTTATTACCAACAATTAAAAAAGAAGCCGAAAGCAAATTGATAAATTTCAGGTATGATGAAAACGCAATCGGAATTTCACTCCACGAAGCTGTTAAAGTTTCTGATATTGTTGAAATTCTTGGGCTTTTATCTACTTGTACAAAAAAGAAATTTGATCATCAGAAGTTTAACCTACTCAGTAATACTAAAGAGAGTATTATTCCAGTAGAATTGAAAAGAGAATCATTATTTCTTCAGCACCAGGTTTTTAATTCATACCAATCTGAAACCGAAATGTTGAGATACTTGAAGAGATTGGAGAATAAAGACTTATCATTAACGGCATCAATGATTCCGCTTGGTTCATGTACAATGAAACTAAACTCTGCTTCGGAAATGTTATCTATCACATTACCGGGATTAACAAATATCCATCCGTTTGCACCTAAAGAACAAACGGAAGGTTATGATATAATAGTTAATGAACTCGGTAAAAGTCTTCTTGAAATAACAGGTTTTTCGGGTATCTCTTTTCAACCGAACTCAGGTGCTCAAGGTGAGTACGCCGGTTTGATGGTGATAAGGGAATACCATATTTCACGTAACGAGCAAAAACGTACTGTAGTATTAATTCCTAGTTCAGCGCATGGAACAAATCCGGCGAGTGCAGTTATGGCAGGTATGAAAGTTGTTGTTGTTAATTGCGATGCAAAAGGGAATATTGATATAAATGATTTGAAACTGAAAGCAGAGCAGAATAAAGAGAACCTTGCCGCTTTAATGGTTACTTATCCCTCTACTCATGGTGTATTTGAAGAAAACATAGTGGAGATTTGTAATATTATCCATAACAACGGCGGACAGGTTTATATGGACGGTGCTAACATGAATGCACAGGTCGGGTTTACAAGCCCCGGTTTTATTGGTGCTGATGTATGCCATCTGAATTTGCACAAAACATTTGCAATTCCACATGGCGGAGGCGGTCCGGGAATGGGACCAATCTGCGTTGCAGAGCACTTAAAACAGTTTTTACCGACTCATCCAATTCAATCGGATAATAATGAAAAAGGAATAGGTCCGGTTGCAGCATCACATTACGGTAGTGCGAACATTCTTGTAATTTCACTCGGTTATATAAAGATGCTTGGAGCTGAAGGATTAAAAAATTCGAGTTTGTACGCAATATTAAACGCGAATTATATTATGGCAAAACTACAACCGTATTACAAGGTTTTATACACCGGTGAAAAAGGAAGGGTAGCCCACGAATTAATCTTTGATATGAGGGAATTCAAACATACTATTAATCTTGAAGTCGAGGATATTGCAAAAAGACTGATGGATTACGGTTTTCATGCTCCTACGGTTTCTTTCCCGGTTGCAGGAACATTAATGGT
>DAIRET010000145.1:0-7652 GCA_036795455.1 Ignavibacteriaceae bacterium | reverse complement strand
AAGTCTTCTGCTGCTTCTTTATCCGAGATTAGTCTAAAAATATAGTAATAGATATAAGGCTGCATAATGAAGAAAAACTCTTTGAAAGCGTTTTCTTCACCGGCTTTAATTCCTTCCACAAGGGTAAGTAATCGTTCTTCGTCAATCTTATTCATCTTAAATCGGTATCATCATAATCAATTATAAAAAACTTTTAACCCTAAAAGCTTTTCAATTTAAACTCCGGTTCAAATATATATTTTTGACAACAGAAAAGCCAATTAAAATGGAATAACGAAGCTCATTTATTTTAGTAGTGAAAAATTTTCTTAAAATATTTAATAAATCGCTTCCCAATTTTAATAGTTTAAAATCAGAATTCGATTGTCAGAATAAAAGCATCCGAGAACTTTTTAATTTTCCAGAGAGAGTTGTGTACTTTTTCTGCGTCGGCTCTTGTATCGAAAGGAGGTAAATGTACAACAAACAATTCAACGTCCGGATTATACTTTACTTCAAGATTGTAGGAGAGTAGTTTTTTACTCTCGGTAACGAATGTTTCCGCTTTATCTTCTGATGTAAATGCTCCAATCTGAACGAAATACTTCGTTGTTTTTGCTATAGAAACAGGCTCTACATATTCATTATCGTCGAACGTTTCGGGAGGGACTTCATCAAATACATAAACTTCTTCTTCATTCTCTTTCACGGTTTCCTGTGAAGATGAACATCCGAAAAATATTATTAAACTTAATGATAAAAATAATGACAGCAGTTTCAACATGTACCTCAAAGATTAAATTGTTGTTTTAAATGTAACAACTTTACAAAAAAAATAAAAGGGATACTAATCCATGAATGAAGAAATAATCATTAATCATCGAGGTAAAAAAAAGGTGGTCTTTCAACCACCTTAAATTTATTGTCGACTCTATCGTATCTATAAACTGTAATTAAAGTTCAAACCGATAAGATGGGCACTTGAAGAATAGGTACCTTTTAATTCAACAGGAGTCGGCATCAAAGGAATAAACTCTTTCGAAGAACTGATTGTTCTCTCTTTGAACATTAGGAAAAGGTAAGCTAAATCAACACTTAAATTGTTCGTGATTTTATAGCTCATTCCCAAATTCAGCCCGATTCTATCTGCGTCAGGAAGCGTCGGGTCTAATCTTTCATCTTTAATTGGATTTTTATCATACAGTACTCCTCCTCTTAATGTAAATCTATCAGAAGTTACATATTCGGCACCGAGTCTTAAAATAAAGCTATTCTGAAAATCTCTTTCTGAAGTTGAGACATAAGGTGTGCCGGCTGGTTTAAATTCATCAAAGGTAACTTCCAATTTATCATAACTCTTCCAGCCGTTATATTGGAAGTCAAAACTTAACGTTAAGTAATTTTCATCCATATTGTTAAATACTTTATACGCTGTACCGAATGTAAGCACCATCGGGGTTGTTAGTGGAGCCGAGATTGTACCTGAAGGTACTTGGGATTTAACAGCAGCCGGTACTGTCGGGTCCAGTGTAACAGTAGCATCACCCTTATAATCGTACTTTATTTGGCTTTTGAAAGCTAGTCCAAATGATAAAGCTCTATCAACCATGTAAAACAAACTTGCGTTATAACCGAAAGCTGTTTTATCTCCCTTCATTTCAATTGTTCCGTCAGGGAAAGCCATGTACGGATTTGCAGGATTACCTGTAGGAACTAAAATCTGTAATCTTCTTGCAATTAAAACATCAGAATATGAAACTGTAAAACCAACACTTGCAGAGAGACATTCCGATAATTTGTAAGCTACTACCGGTGAGAAATTAAAAGTTCTTATTTCCGTTTCGGTTGTTCTATATCTTCCAACCCAATCATCTTCCCATTTTGTTCCAAGCCCAAATGGATTATTGACACCGAAACCGACGAATAAGTCATTGTTTATCTGGTGGCTTATGTAAAAATTGAATGGTGTGAAGAATTGTTTTTTTAGATTTGATTCGGTAGTTGAGGGAGAGGGACCCGTAAACTTTGACAAAGGGTAAATAAATGTAGAACCAATACTAAAATGAGTTCCTTTCAACTGGACTATTCCAGCCGGGTTGAAATAAATTGCAGATGGATCATTTGCTAAACCTGTAAAAGCACCGGCAAAGCCCATTGCTCTTGCTCCGTGTTCATTAATCTGGAATCCACTTCCAAAGTTAGCTGTAACAAAAACACAAAAAGCGAAGAAAATTGTTAATAGTTTTTTCATATCTACTCCAATTAATTTAATGAATTTATTTATCTATCGAAGAAAGAATACTCTTTCTTTAACAGGGTGTTTTCCAAGTGTAACTTACTCAAAGCCCTGAAAAGGGGGACTGAATTTTATTATCATTCTCCATTTTCATAGCTTCAAAACAAGTTTGAAATCCACTCAAATAACCTCATTACCGGTTTATTTTTGCTATATCTGTTACACCGGCATTAGAGTATATTATTTTAGAAAAGCGTTACTGTTTATCGGTTTTTCTATTTTTATATGAATTACCGTACCAAGATAACTACCGTTATTCAAAATTACAATTAGATTTTTTTCTTTTTCTTATAATTCAGTTAAGTTTGTATTGAATAAGCACCAAATATTAGAGTATGTTATTTAAACTCAACAATTGTAATTCCTTCTCCGCCATACTCAACGGGAGCAAAATAAAACTTTTTGACTTTTTCGTATTTAGTAAGAATCTCTTTTACGGTTTTTTTCAAAGCACCCGTACCTTTACCATGAAGAATTTCAACACGTTCACCGCCTGATGAATAAGAGTTATCAAGAAATTTTAGTATTTCAAATTCAGCTTCTTCCGGTTTTTCTCCCCTAATATCAAGACGATATGATAAAGCCTCGATACTGAAACCGGTGCGGTATTCTGTGTCGGTCTTCTTTTTTTCTTCTTTTGCCGGGATAATATCTTTTAGTTTTACCTGTAATTTGATTGAACCGGCTAATACTGTTGCTTTCGATTTATGTTCGTTTAATTCGATTATCCTGCCGATAACCCCGGTATCTTTTATCATTACTACATCGTTTGTTGCGAATGAATGGTTTTTATCGTAAACCTCCACTGGTTCCGTGTATATGACTTTTACGGATTCTTTAATTTCCTTTATCGATGTATTAATCTGCTTTATTGTTTCTTTAGATGCGTTCTTCTCTTTTATCTCTTTAATAGCAAGTTGAACTTTTTTATTCACATCCTGAAGATACTGTTCCGCTTTCTCTTTAGTTTCTTTAAGAATGCTCTTCTTATCTTTTTCAAGTGATCTAAGTTTTTCTTCATATTCGGAAATCAGTCCGCTCAACCTTTTGTTTTCATTTACCGCTTTCGAAAGCTGGGTATTCAATTCTTGCGAACCGGTTTCCATTTCAATAAGCATTTTGTCTATTTGCTCCTGTTCCGGTTTAAGATATGAAGATGCAAGAGATAAAAAGTTATCATCAAAACCGATTCTTTTAGCAATTTCAAAAGCGTAACTTGAACCGGGAACACCCTGCCTGAATTTGTAAGTAGGCTTTAATTCCTTTGAATCGAATTCCATTGATGCATTTTCAAATCCTTCCAGATGAGTAGCAATCATTTTCAGATTCCCGTGGTGAGTAGCTGCAAACACGAGAGCATTTTTTTCCTTCAGAGAGATTAAAACTGCTGCGGCTAAAGCAGAACCGGCAGACGGTTCCGTACCTGTGCCGATTTCATCAAGTAGAACAAGACTATCACTACATGAAAGCTGTAAAATATTTTTAAGATTATCAAGATGAGAGCTGAATGTACTTAAATCATCTTCAATCGATTGTTTATCTCCAATATCGATAAAAACTTGTTTAAAGAACGGAAAACTTGAATCAGGCGATGCAGGGATATGTATACCGCTTTGAACCATTAATGAAAGCAAACCGATGGTTTTTAACACAACTGTTTTCCCCCCTGCATTAGGACCGGTAACAATAATAACTTTATTCCCGTCAACAGTAAAACTTAATGGTACCGTTTTTTCCTTTCCGATTTTATTTATCAATAAGGGATGTCTCCCCTCTTTAAGAAAGAAATTCCCGGATTTATTTATTTCAGGGAACGAACCTATTACTTCAATTGAATAACCGGCTAATGCAAAGTATTTATCGAAATGAGAGATAATATCTAAGCTGGCTGACAATTCATAACTAACTTCGCTTATTTTCCTTGTTAGTTCTTTTAAAATCCGTTCAATCTCTCTTTTTTCGGCGAAGTATAAAGAAACTATTTCATTATTCATGTTCAGAGTTTCTTCAGGCTCGATGTAAACCGTTTGCCCTGTAGCAGATTCTGAGTGTATAAATCCTTTTATTCGTCTTTTATGCTCGGCTTTGATTGGAACAACAACCCTGCCTTCGCGTAAAGTGATGTAATCTTCTCTAACCAGGTTTTGATCATTTAAGTCTTTTACAAGTCTGCTTATTAATTTTTGCAGGTCTTGTTTCTTTTCGTTTAATTCACTTCTTATCGCGGTTAGTTTTTTACTTGCGGAATCTTTTACCTCACCTGCTTCTGTTAATACCGAGAGGATATGATGTTCGAATAATTTGTTACAGAACAAATCTTTTGCCTTCTCAAACAGAAGCGGGGAGCAAGAGGAATTATCTTTTAGAAATGAATATAGATATCTTGATATCCGGCTAAGATGCAGAATTTGTAATATCTTTTTCGATTCCAGAAGTGCACCTTCAACACGTGAAATCGCAAGGGGTTCTCTTAAATCCGGTATAAATTCAAATGGCGGAATTCCACCTCTAATCAATACTTCTTTTGCTTGGGTAACAATTTCGCCATTCTCTTTTGCACTTGAAGCATCTTTAAAAGGTTTTGTTGACAAGAGTAAATTCTTACCCGGTTCTGTTACTGTATATTTAGAAATGTAGTTTAATACTTTGCGAAATTCAAGCGCATCTAAAACCGTATTCGGTATCATCAAATTGAGTCTTTTTCTATAAGATAGTGTTTAATTGAATCTTTTGCTTCCGGAGTGTAATCGCCGATGAAATCTATTGTAGACGGAATAACATTATAAATGAATGAATATAGGAATGAAGCCTTTTTATTGCTTTCGGAGGGAACGTTAAATACATTTAAGATGTAAAGTGCTGCACTTAAAAAGAAAACAATCTGGACAACTCCGAGAAGCCCGCCAACAATGCGGTTTATTAAGTTGTTCACTTTATCGAACGGGTGCACAACTCGTTTAATTAGCGACGCAACAATAATTGTAATTATAAAAATCAGAAATCCCCCCATGATATCTGCAAAATACAATTCAATACCGGTAACCGAAAAAATTGCTTTCCCGAGATGTGTTGAAAACTTTATTGCAAGGAAAAGACCAAGAAAAAAACCAACCGAGCCGATCAATTTTCTTACAAATCCGTCTTTAAAACCGAGAATGAAAGCAATTACCCCAAAAGCGATTAATACAATATCGAAAAAATTCAATTTATGCCTAAAAAACTTTCCACATTAGATTTCACAATTTTTCCGTCGGCTTTCCCTTTTAAGTTTTTCATAACCAGAGGCATTAGTTTGGAAAAATCTTCTTTCCCGGATGCATTAATTTCGAGAGCAAGTTTTTTTATTTCCTGAATAATTTCCTCTTCCGATAGCTGTTTTGGAAGAAACTCCTGTAAAATTTTCAATTCCTTTTCTTCTTTTTCAGCAAGTTCATTTCTGCCAGCATTCCGGAATTGTTCAATTGATTCTTTCCTTTTTTTTGCTGCAGTAGTAAGCAACTGCAATTCATCTTCAGGCTTTAGTTCTTTATTAGCACCGCTTTTCTCAAATTCAATTATAAGAGCCCGTATAGAGCGGATTGTTTCAAGGCGTATTTTATCGCCCGATTTCATTGCGCTTTTTATCTCTTCATTAATTTTTTCTTTTAAGTTCATCTTTAGTCCTATAAAAAAATACGAGGCAACCCGGTAAATGCCTACATAACTTATATTGATTGTTAATTGTATTCCGTTAATATTAAAAAAAGGCAGGAAAGTAGAAACAAACCTGCCTTTTCAATTATAAAAAAGTCAATTTAGCTTTTGACCATGGTTGAATAGTTAATCCTGAGGCAGTACGCTTTTCTCAATTCTTGTTGAATATCGCTGACAAACCCCATATCAGTACCCATATCGATTCTAAGCGAAACAATTACGTTTGGTAATGCTTGCCTTTTTGTGTACATGATATTTTGAACTTCTTCCAGAGAGACGAGATTATCGTTAATTTGTATTCTCTGGTCTCTTCCAACCCATAGATAGGAAATCAACCTTTTATTTTCAATTTTCTCAACAGCTTTAGCTTCCGGTAGTTTAAAAGATACTAAAACGTCAACTTCACGGAGTGTTGTAGTAACCATAAAGAACAACAGAAGCATAAAAACAATGTCCGGCATTGAAGCCGTTGGAATTTCCTGCTTAGTAGCAGCTCTTTTCTTTTCGAATTTCATAATTTCCTCATCGCTTTATTTAACTTTCTCGGGTTCTGCTATTGAAATTGTAATAGGTATTTTCTCTTTCAATTCTTCCTGCTCTTCAGAGTTAAGATTAATATACTTACGACCGAATCTTGTCAAAGAATATTCATCTCTAACTTCAAAATAAGCAAGTTTTATCTGGTCTAATGCCTGGATATACCTATTATAATTAGTTTTTCTATCGGTTTTTACAGATACAATTAGTTTTTTATTAGCCGGTAGTTCAATCTTCGATTCAATTCGAGGTTTTAAAGATTTCGAAATCTGCGGGATAGCAATAATATTGCCGTCCAAAAGAACGTCGCCATTTTCATTAATAAGAACGGCAGCCATTCTGTCTTTAGATACTTCAACTGTTTCTACGTCTTCAACAAACTCCGGTAATGATAAACCGATACCTGTATCAACATCAATAACTGTAGCCACAAGAAAGAATAAAAGCAAGAGAAAAGCTATGTCCGCCATAGAACTTGTAGGGATCTCGGCAGATTTGATTTTCTTTTTTTGTATAACAGCCATTATATTCTCTTACCTTAATTTCAAATTAATAATTATTTTTTCTTGTTTTTGATTTCATAGAGAGCGTCAATCAATTCGATTGAACTTTCTTCCATGTCGGCAACTAATTTATCAATTCTTGAAACAAAGTAATTGTAAAATACTTGAAGAATCATTGCAACAACAAGACCGAATAAAGTTGTCAATAATGCAACTGAAATACCTTGCGCAACAATTGCGGGAGAAATCTGAGCCGCTTCTTTTATTGCGTCAAAAGCCTCGATCATACCTTGAACCGTTCCGGTAAATCCCAACATAGGTGCAATAGTTATAAATGTAGAGATCCAGATCAACCCTCTTTCAAGGAAACCCATTTCAATACCACCGTAAGCCATAATTGCTTTTTCAGCAGCGTCAAGTCCTTCATCAGCTCTTAAAAGCCCTGCATAAAATACAGATGCAACAGGACCTCTGGTTTGTGTACAAATTTCTTTTGCTTTTTCTACACCACCCTCTTCAAGCGCTTTTCTTATCTTAACAACGAATCCTTTTGTGTTTATTCTTGATCTTGTTAAAGTCCAAAACCTTTCGATACAAAATGCAAGACCGATAATAAGACTTGCAAGGATGGGGTACATAAAACC
>DAIRET010000325.1:0-1508 GCA_036795455.1 Ignavibacteriaceae bacterium | reverse complement strand
GAAAATTGGGATGACTTTTTAGCCGACCCGGTTGGGTCAGCCTTTAATCCCGGCGGATTAACTTTTTACGGAGGATTAATAGTTGCCACCATTGCTGTTTATATTTATTCAAGAAGGAAAAAAGTTCCCTTCCTTTATTTAGCTGATGGGCTGGCTCCTTCTCTTGCTATTGCTTACGGGATTGGAAGAATCGGATGTCATCTATCCGGTGACGGCGATTATGGAATTCCGACAAATTTACCATGGGGGACAAACTACGAAAACGGTGTTGTTAAACCATCATCAATGTTTCATGGTTCCGAGATTGCCGAATCTTTTCCCAACGGAATTGTACCGGATAATACACCGCTGCATCCAACACCTATTTATGAGTTTCTTGTTGCTCTGCTAATTTTTTATGTTCTGTGGAGATTCAGAAAAAAAGATTGGGCAGATGGAAGGTTGTTTGCTTTATACTTAATTTTATCGGGTATTGCAAGATTCTTAGTCGAGTTTATAAGGTTGAATCCGAGATACTTGTTTGGTTTATCCGAAGCACAGATAATTTCTATTTTGTTAATTTTAATAGGTACAGCATATACGTATTATTGTATTAAAAATCCGGGACTGACTAAATTTGTTCCGGTAGTAATAAAACAACCGGGAGCGGCTGAGAAGAAGAAAAAATAATGAGTTTTGTTGTTGGTCGTAAACCGGTTCTTGAAGCATTAAAAAGCGGTAAACCGGTTGACAAAATTTATCTTCTTTTCGGACAAAAAGGAGAATCTCTCGAACAAATAAGAATCCTTGCTAAACGGAAAAAAATTAATGTTACCCAGCTTAGCAGCGACCGTTTCTTTTCTATTACTAAAGATAAAAATACGCAAGGTGTGGTTGCGGTTATCCCTTCTTTTAAGTATTATGAACTGGATGAACTTTTAAATTCATTTAGTGAGAAGCAAAACCCTTTGCTGTTATTGGTTGAATCAATTCAGGATGTGCATAACCTGGGAGCATTATTGCGAACAGCAGAATGTGCCGGGGTTGACGGTGTTGTAATTACACGCCATAACACTGCACCGGTAAATGAGGTTGTTGTAAAGGCTTCGGCAGGTGCTGTAAGCTACTTAAAAATTTGTTTTGTAAATAACATTGCGAATACAATCGATTATCTGAAAAAGCAAAACTACTGGATTATCGGATCGTCGCTTGAAGAAGCAAAGAATTATACAGTTCCTGATTATAACATCCCGGCGGCATTAATAATCGGGAATGAAGAGAAGGGGATTCGTAAATTAACGGCAGAGAAATGCGATATGCTCGTTAAAATTCCTATGAAAGGGAAAATACAATCGTTAAATGTATCGGTTGCAACCGGGGTTCTCTTGTTTGAGATTTTAAGAAAACGTTCTTTATCTTAATCATTGTTGATAATGTGGAAAGCGGTTTTTTTTGCCACAAAAGCACAAAAGAATGTTGAATCTTTGGATTAAAAAAGGGAGTATTGATTTTGTGGATATTAGTGTTTT
>DAIRET010000144.1:0-7670 GCA_036795455.1 Ignavibacteriaceae bacterium | reverse complement strand
AAAATGGATAATAAACATGCTCAATATTGGATAGATAACTTACAACTGCTTCCACACCAGGAAGGCGGTTACTATAAAGAAGTTTATCGTTCTGATGAGATTATAACTCAGAATTGTTTACCGGATAGGTATACCGGAGGCAGAGCATTTTCTACTTCTATTTACTTCTTACTTGAAAAAGAAGATAAATCTCATTTCCACCGTTTACTTTCGGATGAGATTTGGCATTTTTACGATGGTACTTCGGTAACTATTTATGTAATAGATAATGATGGAAAATTATCTATTCATTATCTTGGGAAGGAGTATGAAAAGGGAGAGAAGTTGCAGATTGTTTTATTTAAAGGTTGCTGGTTTGCTGCTGAAGTGAATGATAAAAATTCATACTCATTGATTGGTTGTACGGTTGCTCCCGGTTTTGATTTTAATGATTTTGAGTTAGCGGATAAAGTGAAACTTTCTAAACTTTATCCGCAGCATAAAGATTTGATCATAAAATTAACAGTTTAAAGGGAGTCTAAAAAGTTATTGCGTATTTTTCTGTTTTTACAGCGAAAAGAAAAGTTTCTGAAATAACTGAAGCATTTACTTTTTGAAAATAAAAAACATGAAACCAAACTAATTTTTAGACTGCCCAAGTTTATATAATTTTCTGTATTATGAATAACAATAAGTATTCTCTTAAAAGGTTTTCAGGGTACATTAACTTCTTGAGGTTTTCGCTCGAAGTTATCGGGGAAGTCTTTGTTTTCTACAGGAAAAAATTAGCGTGGAAAGTGTTAAACCGTCAGATACTTTTTACCGGTTACGAAGCTATTAGTATTATTTTCATAATCGCATTGGCAATCGGGGGCATTATTATTCTTGAAGGTTACTCCATTCTTTCAAACTTCGGGCAGAGCGAATTACTTTATACAATCCTTATCACAATAATAACACGCGAATTGGGCTGTCTTCTAACGGCATTTATTTTAGTTGCTCGTTCGGGAACAGCAATTTCAACCGAGCTTGGTAATATGGTTGTGAACCATGAAATCGAAGCTCTTATGTCTTTCGGTATTTCACCCATTAACTATTTAGTTGTACCGAGAACAATCGGGGTTGTTGTTTCGATGATAATTCTAAACATCTATTTTAATGCTTCGGCTTTATTCGGGGGATGGTTCCTTGCAACATTTTTTACCCCGATAAATATTTTCGAGTTTATGTCATCCTTCTTTGCAAGATTAGAAATTGTTGATATTGTTGCAAGTTTAATTAAATCAGTAGTTTTCGGTTTAATAATAGCTCTCATCTCCTGTTATGAAGGATTAAAAGTATCTGTAGCAAGTACGGAAGTACCGCAAAGAACAATCAAAACGGTTGTTTATTCCTTAGGCTGGATCATTGTGTTCGATATTCTTATCACATTAACGACATACGTTTTTTGATTATTTATGTTACGAGCAGAAAAAATATTCCACGTTATTGAAAACAACAAAGTTGCGGATGATTTTACATATGGCTTTAATCCGGGTAATATTTATAATATCTTGAGTAGTAATGAAAGTGAGGTCATATCTTTACTAAAAATATTAGGTGGAATAGAAGAACCCGACAGGGGTTCTATTTTTGTTGGAGAGAAGGATATTAATTCTCCACATGTATTCGAGGATGGAAATATTCGAAGAAAACTCGCATATGTATTTGAAACAGGTGGTCTTCTTTCAAATTTATCCATCAAAGAAAATCTCCTTCTTCCTCTTGATTTTTTCTTTCCTTCAACTTCAATGCATGAAAAACTGGAGAAAATAAACTACTGGTTAAAACTTTTCAATTTAAAGGATGATACCCTTGATAAAAGACCGGCTGGAATACCAAGGAGAATGGCGAAAATCTTTTTATTCATTCGAGCCTATTTATGCTCTCCGGATATAATTATTTATGAAGAACCTTTTTCAAATCTTGACATAAATGACCGGGAGATAATTAAAGAGAAAATCATCGAACTGAAAAAGAATAACCAATCTATCCAGATTATAAAGTCAAATACAGATAATTACTTTTTATTGAATTCGGATAAAATTTTGATAATCGATGACGGGAAAGTGTTGGAAGATGGAAATCTCGATGAATTAAAGAATTCATCAAATCCCATTACTGTGCAATTATTAGAGTATTATTCTTAAATTTAGACCATGAAACTAAAACTAAAATACACGGAACGTTTTGTTGTAGTATTTGTACTGGTTGCATTTATTATCATCGCTGCCAGTTTTACACTGTTGTTAATAAACCAGAAGGTATTTGAAAAAAAACATCCCTATAAAGTTGTATTTGCCGATGCAGTCGGGTTAAGTGTAAATACTCCCGTGTATTTCAAAGGATTTAAAATAGGGAAGATTTCGGATTATATCCTGACAAAAGAAAACTTTGTATTAGCTGATTTTTTAGTTTTTGATGAGTTTAAAGATAAGATAGTAGTAAATTCCTCGTTGTTTAAAAGTAGTAATCCGATTACAGGTGGCAGTACAATTGAGTTTTTACAAGGACCCGATCACAATGCTGTGTTGCCGGTTACATCAACTATATATTCTATTGATGTGCCCCGGGGGAAAGAATTATTAGCGGCAGGGATGGTTCAAAAATCAACTGACGCATTAACCTCCGTTATTCTAAACCTTGAAACGTTTACAGACAATTTAAACAGAGATTCCATTCCGGAAAGAGGAGCATTTTTTAGAGTACTTGTTAATCTTGCAGATGCTTCAGAGGCGTTGAATAGTTTATCAACACAGCTTGATTCAGATATTACAAGACTAAATAAAGAGAGAGGCGGTTCACTTTCCTTTTATTCTATGATGAGCAATCTTTCCGTAATTTCGGGAGATTTGACGAAGACAGTTACATTATTAAACAAAATGCTTGTGAATGTTGACACTGTTTTAACTGCATATCAAAAACCGGATAGTCTGCTTATCAAAATGCTCGATCCATCTGGAGAATCAATATACGACCCGCTTCAGACAACTTTTAACAATATTAATGAAGTTCTACCGAGACTGGAGACTTTCATAGATTTTCTCAATGCACAATCAACTGATGTTACTTTAAGTCTATCGGAATTACGCTCTATTCTTAAGCAGTTAAATCTTACAGTTGAAGCAATTAATAATAGTCCTTTAATAGGAATAAAGAAAGAACAGAAACAAAAAACATTATTCCCCGGCAAACAAACGAGAATAAAAAACTTTGAAAAGTAAAAGGAACATATATATTGTAATTTTGCTTTCGCTGCTCCTTTCAGCCTGTGGAGGATTACCTTCAAAAAGAGATTATGTTTTTTATGACATTGGAGAAGGATACGACTTCATAGAAACCGGGGATTTACTTCTCGGCAGAAATCAACTTGAAGCCGGGCTGCACAACTACCTTAAAGCGTATGAAAAATTCACTTTAATTGATTACAGAGCGGGAAAACTGACATCTTCCGCATTGATTTCAAGAGTTTACTTAAAACTAGGGAATAAAGAGGAAGCTAATAAATGGATTCTTAAATGTGAAGAAAATCTTGATGATGGAATTAAATCTTTCCCGGAACTTACATTGCTAAAAGCAGAGTATTTCTTAAATGACCAAAACTACAGAGAGATATTATTACTTTCAAGCGAAGAGTTTCTAGCTGGATTCGATTTAATTACGCGTTTGGAACTAACCGCATACAGGATACTCGCATTAATTCAATTATCCAACGACTATTCAAAAGAATTACTTTTTCTAAGAACAAGTATACAAACAATAGAAGAAAAAGATGAACTTCATACATTTGACAACCCATTATCCTTAGCATTTATCTACTACACGCTCGGTTACGTTTCATCCAGAGAAGGGAAGTGGAAGTATGCGGTATTCTACTTTGACAAATCGCTTGCTGTAGACAAAGGATACCGCCACTACAGCGGTATTGCAGATAATCTGTATGCAATCGGTATTGCTTACAAAAATATGGATGAATTTGAACTCGCTAAAAAGAATCTTGTCAGTGCTGTCGAAGTGTTCGGTTTTATTAACGATGCTAACAATAAGGAACTAGCAGAAACCGAACTTTTGTTAATGTATTTTTCAAAAGGGAATGAAAAAGAAGAATCAAGGGAAAGACTACTTGATATTTATTCGAAAACAACGAACAATGAATTAAAGAAAAAAATTGATTCTATCATTAAATAAGAAGCAAAACAGGGTGGTTTTATCATTCCCGAATTTTCAATTTTACACGTAAAACTTTATATTTCAATTCAAATTTTTAAAGGCTTGTTAATCTATGCAGAAAATATATATTAGTAACCTATCAGAATATGTAGGTAAAGAAATTTCAATCAGTGGATGGTTATACAATAAACGCTCAAGCGGGAAGTTAAGATTTTTAGTATTAAGAGACGGCAGCGGATATTTACAATGCGTTTTCTTTAAAGGGAATGTATCGCCGGAAGTTTTTGAACTAACTGACAGAGTAGGACAGGAATCCTCAATTACTGTAACAGGAGTGGTAAAAGAAGAACCGAGGGCTCCGGGTGGATATGAATTAGACGGGATCAATCTTGAAGTAATATACGAAACACATGAATACCCGATTACACCGAAAGAACACGGTATCGAGTTCCTTATGGACAACCGCCATTTATGGCTGCGTTCGTCAAGACAGGTTGCCATTATGAGGGTACGACACCGTATTGTTAAAGCGATAAGAGACTTTTTTGATAACCGCGGTTTTACTTTAATGGATGCTCCAATTTTAACACCTTCTGCTTGTGAAGGAACATCAACTCTTTTTGCAACGGATTATTTTGACCTCGGCAAAGCATATCTAACACAATCAGGACAGCTTTATGCCGAAGCAGGTGCTTTAGCTCTTGGAAAAGTTTATACGTTCGGACCTACTTTCAGAGCTGAAAAATCGAAAACGAGAAGACATTTAACTGAATTCTGGATGGTAGAACCGGAAGTAGCTTTTGCAGATTTGAACGATGACATGGACCTGGCTGAAGAGTTTTTGGAGTATATCGTTCAAACTGTTTTAAAAGATAAAGAAGAAGAATTAAAAGTATTGGAAAGAGATACATCAAAACTTCAGAATGTAAAAAGACCGCTTCCAAGGATTAGCTACGATGAAGCAGTAGAAATTCTGAAGAAAAATGGAATTGATTTTCAATGGGGAAATGATTTAGGCGGAACCGATGAAACAATTATTTCAAACCAGTTCGATAGACCTGTAATGGTACATCGTTACCCTTCAGAAGTTAAAGCATTTTATATGAAACGCGATCCGTTGAATCCCAAGCTGGCACTTGCAGTTGATGTTCTCGCTCCGGAAGGATACGGAGAAATAATCGGTGGCAGCCAGCGTGAAGACGACTTAAATCTTTTATTGGATAGAATCAAAGAACACGATCTACCACAAGAAGCATTTGAATGGTATCTTGATTTACGAAGATTCGGCTCCGTACCTCATGCAGGTTTTGGGCTTGGCTTGGAAAGAACTGTCGGATGGATTTGCGGATTAGACCATGTTCGCGAAACTATTCCATTTGCAAGAATGATTTATAGAAATACTCCTTGATCCGAGGGAAAAAATGACTCTTGAAATTATCTTATTCTCTCTATTTGCTATAATTGCAGCTTCATCCTCTGTTCTTATGGTAACAAGAAATAACCCTGTAATATCGGCTCTATTTCTAATACTGAATTTCGGTGCATTGGCTGGATTGTATTTATTACTCAATGCCCAGTTTATCGCTGTTGTTCAAATTATAGTTTATGCCGGTGCAATTATGGTTTTGTTCCTTTTTGTTTTAATGCTTTTAAGACCGGAAAGTGAAAGAAACATCTTTGCAGATAACCCGAAATTAAAAGTTCTTGCTGTAATTATTGGAGTACTCGTTTTTATACAAATATTTTATATCATTTTGATAGGAAACCCATCCGATACGATGAATCCCGACATTCAAAAAAGTGTTGGAGTAGGGACGGTTGAGCATATCGGCAGAGAGCTTTATACGAAATATGTAATACCGATTCAAGCTGCGGCGTTTATATTATTAGCTGCCACAATCGGTGCGTTAATCATCTCTAAAAAGAAAATAGATTAATATGATACAAATAGAGTTTTATCTTATCCTAAGTGCTTTTATGTTCGTTACAGGTGTTGTTGGTGTTTTAACACGCCGGAATGCAATAGTCGTTTTTATGTCGATAGAACTAATGCTGAATTCGGCAAATCTTACTTTCGTTGCATTTTCTTCATATCTAGGAAACGCAATAGGTCAGGTTTTTGTTTTCTTTGTAATGACAGTTGCCGCTGCAGAAGCTGCCGTAGGATTGGCAATAATTATAGCAATATTTAGAAACAAATTAACAGTTAATATTGATGAGATCAATATTCTGAAATGGTAATCTCTTCAACTATTAAAAAAGTGAATTATGGAATTTAAGTTTACTGAAGATAACAAAGTAAAAATTGAAAATATTGTAAAGAAATATCCAGAAAAAAAAGCGGCTGTTATGCCTGTTTTATACATAGCTCAAGAGCAAAATGGATGGATTTCTATCGAGGTTATGAAGGAAATTGCCGAAGTACTTAGTATGCCTGAAGAAGAGGTACTTGGAGTAGTTACATTTTATACAATGTACCATAAAAAGCCGGCTGGAAAATATCATATCCAGGTTTGTACAAATGTTTCATGTATGTTACGCGGCGGTTATGAAATATTTGAGGCAGTTAAAGAAAAACTAAAGATTAATAACGGAGAAAGAACAGAAGACGGATTGTTCTCTCTTGAAGAAGTTGAATGTATGGGAGCTTGCGGCGGCGCCCCAATGATTGCTGTTAATGAAGATTATTATGAGAATCTTACAAAAGAAACAGCATTGGAATTACTAAATAAACTGAAATGATTTTGATGATGGAAAAAATACTTTTACCTGAAATAGAAAACTTGCATCAAATTGATGTATATGTAAAAAATGGAGGTTATGAATCCGCAAAAAAAGCATTTTCTCAATCCCCGGATGATTTAATTGAACAGGTTAAAAAATCGGGTTTAAGGGGACGTGGTGGAGCCGCATTTTTAACAGGACTAAAGTGGTCTTTCATGCCGAAGACAACGGATAAACCGAAATATCTTTGTGTCAATGGGGATGAAAGCGAACCGGGTTCATTTAAAGACAGGCAAATATTTGAATATAATCCGCATCAACTAATAGAAGGTATTTTAATTACATGTTATACCATACAGGCTAAAACCTGTTATGTTTACATAAGAGGGGAGTATCATAAGTGGATTAACCTGCTTCAAAAAGCTATTGATGATACTTATGCTGCCGGGTATGCAGGTACAGGAATGAAGAAGAAATTCGGAATAGATTTTTATTGCGACATTTATATTCATAAAGGCGCCGGTGCATATATTTGTGGTGAAGAATCATCTTTAATGAATTCAATTGAAGGTAAAAGAGCTTATCCAAGAGTAAAACCACCTTTTCCAGCTCAAAATGGATTGTGGGGTAACCCTACCACAATCAATAATGTTGAAACAATTACTAATGTGCCTGCAATTATCAATAAGGGATCGGAGTGGTTTGCAAAAATCGGTGAACCCAAGCTGGAAGGCACTGACAAAGCGGGTGAATTGACG
>DAIRET010000324.1:0-1513 GCA_036795455.1 Ignavibacteriaceae bacterium | reverse complement strand
AAGCAAAAAAATGGGTGACTTATTCGGTAGCTTCGATTTCGGGTACAATACTTGCAGTTTGTTCGTGTACAATTCTACCTCTATTCTCAAGCATTCACAAAAGAGGTGCGGGATTAGGGCCGGCAATAGCTTTTCTTTATTCGGGTCCGGCAATCAATATTCTCGCAATTATTTTAACAGCGCGAATATTGGGACTTGAACTCGGTATTGCAAGAATAGTAGGTGCTGTAATATTTAGTATTGTTATCGGGTTGATAATGTCTTTTATCTACCGAAAAGAAGAGAAAGCAAAAACTGAAGCACAGCTTGCTATTCCTGAGCTCCCCGAAGAAAGACCGATGTGGCAGACAGCTCTCCACTTTTTTATTCTTGTTGCAATTCTTGTTGTAGTTAATTGGGGTAAACCGGCAGATACAACCGAGGGATTCTGGTATGCAATGTTTGCGAATAAGTGGTTCATTACAGCTCTGTTTGGGATTGGTTTCGCACTTTCAATGATCTTCATAATCCGTATAAAAAAAATGTATATCTTAATCGGAACCGCTGTGGTTATTCTTTCAGCAATTCCCTTTTACAGTAACCCGACAATTCCTTTTATTACTGCTGTGGTTGTTACATCAATAATCTTAGCTTTTTCGGAAGGTGAGGCTAATCAATGGCTTGGTGAAACATGGGGCTTTACTAAACAAATTATGCCGCTTCTCGGTGCGGGAGTTTTGGTCGCCGGTTTTTTACTTGGCTCAGGCGAAAACAATAACGGCATTATCCCGAATGAATGGATTGCTAATTTAGTCGGCGGGAATTCTCTCTTTGCAAATTTTTTCGCTTCCATTACAGGGGCGTTCATGTACTTTGCTACTTTAACTGAAATTCCGATTCTGCAAGGTTTAATAAATAGCGGAATGGGTAAGGGACCTGCACTCGCATTACTTCTTGCTGGACCGGCTTTATCATTGCCGAATATGCTTGTTATCCGCGGTGTTATCGGTACTCAAAAAACAGTTGTTTATGTTGTTCTTGTTGTGATAATGGCAACTATCAGCGGATTGATTTATGGTGCATTTTTTTAAGGAGAAGTAATTACACGGAGAAACTCAGAGTACACACAGAGAACCACGGAGGTAATATGATTTATGAGGATTTAACAAAAACGATAATCGGCTGTGCAATTGAAGTTCATAAAGAATTAGGACCAGGATTATTAGAATCAGCTTATGAAGAATGTCTTGCATTTGAATTAACTAAAGCAGGTTTAAAAGTTGAAAGGCAGGTTCCTATTCCGATACTTTATAAAGAAATTAAACTAGAATGCGGTTACAGGATCGATATTTTAGTAGAAGATAAAGTTGTTTTGGAGCTTAAATCCATAGATGCATTCAATCCGGTGCATGAAGCACAAATTTTAACCTATTTAAAATTTGCGGAGAAGAAAATTGGATTACTGATTAACTTCAACGTACTGAGATTAAAAGAAGGTCTAAAAAGATACATAAAATAGCTCTGTGGTTCTCCG
>DAIRET010000323.1:0-1515 GCA_036795455.1 Ignavibacteriaceae bacterium | reverse complement strand
GTCTTCAAATTCTTTTACCATTTGACCTTTCCCGAACCAGCCCAAATCTCCACCATTCTTTGCGCTGCCGGGGTCCTGTGAATATTTTTTCGCGTAATCTGCAAAATCTGCGCCTTTAATCAATTCGCCATGAATTTTGTTTGCCTCTGCAAGGTCTTTTACATCATCACCCGTTGAAGGAATAAGAATGTGTGATGCTCTAACAAAAGATTCCGTTGATTGAACCGAACCGAAATATTTAAAAATACCGTAACCGTTTCCGACTTTAACCGGACCGATAATGGTACCCTGGTTTGAGTTTTCGATTATCTTTGATACATCAGCAGGTAATTGATTTATTGTTAAAGTATCTCTTGAATATGGAGCTTCGGAGTAAATATCAACATAAGTCTTAAAATCAGCAGTGTCGTTAACAGCTCTATCATAAACATTTTGAATACTCTGAAGAACCATATTTGAATCGCGGTTGGAAGGCGCTATTTTAAAAGTAACGTACTTCACTTTACGCTGATCTTTTAAACTAAACTGTTCCGGGTTTTGATTATAATAATTTCGAAGATCGTTATCATCATACTTGATTTCTTCATCCGGAATTGTATTTAGATCTACAAGAACGAATTCGGCAGTCATTCTGATATTCTGCTCGATAAATTTTCTATTTATCTCGGCTTCACTTACATTAACCGTTGCAAAGAGAATGCTTTGTAGTTTCTGACTAAGTAGCTGTTGTCTTACTGCTTCTTCTGCCTGGACGAGTGCTTCTTTATTTCTTGCGTCAAAAAGGGCGGTTTCATACATCTCCCTGTTGAAATTCCCGAGTGAATCGATAAAGCTGCTCTTTAGAAAATCCGGGGGGTTTTCGCCTAAAATCACACTTCTTATTTCATCATCTGAAATAACGATTCCGAATTTTTTCAACTGTTCTTCGGTTAAAATTTGTGTAACAAGTGCATCCCAAACCTGGTCGCGAAAATAATCCATGTTATCTTCATTAATGTCCTGCCCGGTTTGAGCTTTCTGATTCTCAATTGCACGGTCCATATAATTTGAAAATTCCTGGTATGTAATGTCCCTGCCGTTTACAGAACCGATGTTATTTGTTCTCGCGCCAAGCACCTCTAACACGTTAGAGTCGGAAATAACCATAAATAATACAAATAAGCCACCGACCGCAATTATAAAAGCCGGGGCAAGGTTTCGCATTTTGGCCATCATAGCCATAATTCTTCGATCTCCATATTTATTAAAATCAAGATGCTTAAGTTAGGCACACAATACTTAAAAATCAATGAAAATTTATCTTAAATAATCACTAATTTTCGACTGTATTTGAAAAATAGACGGTTATTTTGGCTAAAAATAGAAAAATTGAGATAATTAAAACTGCTGAAAAGCGGTTTGTTAAGCATGGACTAAATAAAACGACACTGGACGAAATCGCAAGGGATTTACGTTTGGGAAAATCTACTATTTACCATTACTTTGAATCTAAAGAAGAGCTTTTCTACGAGACAA
>DAIRET010000143.1:0-7704 GCA_036795455.1 Ignavibacteriaceae bacterium | reverse complement strand
TATTAGGTTATCTGATAAGCTTATTCTTGCCGGTAGACCCGATTCGGCATCATGTATTTATCAAAGAATAGTAATTGAAAATCCTCATATCCGACTTACAAATATCGCTTTAACGCGTATTGAACTAATGAGCTGTATGGACACGTTAAAAAAGTACATTTCGGGTGAAGAGATTGACAGGTTGAATATCTTGAAAGATTTGAACATGGCTAAAACCTTTTATCCTTCAATACCGGTATTGATTGAGATATTTAACAACCGAAAATTGAATTATAAAGAATTGTTCAGTAACATTAATCAATTTGAACCGGTTTCAAACTTAACCGGGTATTACGCTGCTATTAAACTAAGCGAATACGCGTTACAAAACTCCGACTTTGAAAATGCTTTAAGGTTTCTTAAAATTGCGGAAGGAATTAACGAAGAATCGTTGTTCAAACAGTTGGTTGTTAATCAAAGAGAAAAACTTAACTGGTTTATTAAAAGAAAAAGGAATTAAATAAGGCTTGTAAATTGAAAACAGAAAAAGATACATATCAAAAAGCAATCGCTTTCTTTCTCGGGTTTATATCATTTGTAATTTTGATTTTTATAATGATGGAACTGAGTTCGGTAATAATCCCCCTTACATTTTCAGTATTCCTTACATTTCTTTTCCATCCTCTGGTTAATTACCTTAAGAAATATAAGATACCCCGCTTTATTTCAATTATTTTTGTTATGATTTTATTATTCGGGGCATCCTATCTTTTTTTCATTTTACTTATGACCTCTTTGAACGGAATACCTGGAAAAGCCGATTTTTATTCCGAACGTCTTGTAGATTTTGTTGAAACTGTTTTAACACCATTTAATTTAACATTTAACGAGCTGCTGAGGTTATTTAATGTTTCGGTAGATGAGGTAGAGACTAAGTCCGTAATCCAAACATTGTTTTCCAGCGGTTTACTACAAAAAACATTTTTATCGATCTCATCATTTCTCGGCGATGTGCTTGTTACAATAATCTTTTGGCTTTTTATGATTTACGGTAAGAATCACTTTGACGAAAAAGTAAAAATTGCTTTTGATAAAAGCGGCTCTAATATTTCAGATACAATTATTAAAGTTGATGAACAAATACAATCTTATCTTTTCATTAAAACGATTCTTAGTCTTGCAACCGGGGTTATCGCAACAATTATTATGATAATCTTTGATGTTGATTTCCCGTTTTTATGGGGATTATTAACATTTACATTGAATTATATTCCTAACGTCGGTTCGCTGATAGCCACAATATTCCCGATAATTATTACTTTATTGAAATTCGGTTTCGGAGTTCATTCAATTGCTCTTTCTGCTTTATTGGTAGCCAACCAGTTTTTAATTGGAAATTTTATAGAACCATATTTTTTAAGCAGGAAAATGAACCTTAGTGCTGTGTTTGTCTTGATTTCGTTAATCTTCTGGGGTTGGGTATGGGGTATTGCAGGTATGTTTCTCGCTGTCCCGATTGCTGCAATTATGAAAATTGTTTTTGAGAATATAGAAACCTTAAAACCTTTCGCAATACTAATGGGAAGTAAAGCCGGTAGTTATGAATAATATAAAAAGAAAAATTAATTCGGCATTAAACGGGGTCCCCTTTCTGAAAGTCATTCCCGGGTTAGCTGACACAATGGGAGTGTCTGTTTATATAGTAGGGGGTTATGTAAGAGATATTATTCTTAATAGAAAACGTGATGAAATTGATTTTCTTGTCGTTGGCGATGGGCTGGCTTTTACAAATAATCTGGCGAAAATACTTGATGTTGAGATTGTTTCAGTATTTAAAAACTTCGGAACGGCTCACTTTGTTTATGATGGTTTGAATCTTGAATTTGTAGGAGCGAGAAAAGAATCGTATGCACAAAACAGCAGGAAACCAACCGTAACTACCGGAACATTTGATGATGATATTTCAAGACGCGATTTTACTATTAACACCCTCGCAATCTCCTTGAATAATGAAAACTTCGGAGAATTGATAGATACTTACAACGGCTTGGTTGATATTGAGAAGAAGATTATTAAAACTCCGTTGGACCCGCTTGAAACTTTTAATGATGATCCGCTTAGGATTATGAGAGCTTTTCGATTTGCAACAAGTTTGAATTTTGATATAGAAGACAGAATACTTTCGGCATCGGCTGTATTGAAAGAAAGGTTGAATATAGTATCACGCGAGCGAATTAATGATGAATTCTTTAAAATATTAAAGTCGGACAAACCCTCAATAGGTTTACTTCATATGTATAATACAGGCGTGATGGAAATCGTTTTTCCCGAAATAGCGAAAATGGCTGGAGTTGAACAGAGGCAGGATTTCCATCATAAAGACGTCTTATATCATACATGCCAGGTTGTTGATAATGTTGCCTCTGCCTCGGATGATCTTTGGCTTAGATTTGCGGCACTTGTTCACGATATAGCAAAACCACAGACAAAAAAGTTTATTGAAGATACTGGCTGGACATTTCACGGACACGATGAAATTGGCGCAAGAATGATGAAATCGGTTTTCAAGCGGTTGAAGTTACCGTTGTACAAAATTGAATTTGTAAAAAAAATGGTAAGGCTGCATCTGCGTCCTATTGCACTTGCAAAAGATGAGGTAACGGATTCGGCAATAAGAAGATTAATTGTTGAAGCAGGCGAAGACCTCGAGGCTTTGATAACACTTTGCCGGGCGGATATAACAAGTAAGAACCAGGATAAAAAAAGTGAATATCTTAATAATTATGAAAAAGTTATGTCAAGGGTACTCGAAGTTAAAGAAAAGGATAAATTAAGGGAGTTTCAGTCACCTGTTAGGGGAGATGAAATTATGGAAGTATGCGGACTGAAACCGTGTAAAAAAGTCGGTTTGATAAAATCCGCTATCGAAGAAGCAATTCTTGATGGACGTATCGGGAATAATTACGAAGAATCTCTTCAATACCTTTATGAAATTAAAGATAGTTTTCTAAAGGATGGTAATTAATAACTGTTGATTAAACCGTATATCAATTAATCTTACCGTTTGTTTATAATGAAAAATATCGATTAAACATATTGATATTTTTGTAGTGCATTTTAATAGAATTATTTAATAATTAAGCATACAATATCGGAGTATAGAATGCGAATAAAGTTAATAGGAATGTTGATTATGTTAATCTCCTGTTCCTCATTTTCACAAAAAGTGATGAACTTGAACGAGGCGGTTAAAATTGCTTTAAGCAAAAATACCGGGCTTCAAAAATCACAAAACAACATCGAAGGATATGAGTCAAATCTGAAATCGGCTTACGGCGGTTTTCTTCCTTCAATTAATGCTACAGGTACCTGGTCATGGAGCCGCTCGGAAGATGAAGGCGGATTACAAACAATCGGTGGCGCTGTTATCAATACACCTCAAACGATTTCTGAATCCAGAAACTATACCGCAACTTTGAGTAGTAACTGGGTTCTTTTCGACGGACTTTCAAACTTTGCAAATCTTTACAAAAATAAAAACAACCTTGAAGCTGCCCGTTTAATACTTGAAAGAGCCAAGCAGGATATAGTCTTCCAAACAATGAGTTATTACTATGGGTTACTAAATAGCAAGAAACTTCTAAAGGTTAAAGAAGACAATTTAAAGTGGAATCAAAAGAACTACGAAATCATAAAAGAAAAAAATAACCTGGGTGCAGTTACTTTAGCTGATGTATATGCTCAGCAGGTGAAACTTGGAAATGCGGAACTTGAATTAATAAATGCTCAAAACGATTTTGAAAACCAGAAGTCTTCATTCCTTTATTATCTCGGGCTGGATGTACTTGAGAAGTATGATTTTGAAGACCCGGAAGTTGATTCCGAAGCAAAAGGAGAAACATCTGCACGGATATCCGGTGAATTAAAAGAACTCATTGACCGGGCACTTTCGAATAGACCGGATTATAAAAGCGTGAAATTGAGTTTAAGTAGCGCAAATGAAAGTTTGACTATGGCACGTTCAGGGCACATACCATCTCTGTCAAACTATGCAAGTTACCGTATAAACGGGAAAAAACCTTCAGATATGTTTGATAATAAACAGTACCAGGTAGGATTAACATTGAGTATCCCGATCTTTTCAGGTTGGAGTGTTGATAACAGAGTACAGCTTGCACAGGTTGAAATTAAAAATAAAGAAATTGAATTAAGCGACTTTGAAAGAGAAGTAAAAAAAGATATTCTGAAGAACAATCTTGATCTTCAAGCATCAGAAAAGAAACTTGATGTAAGCGAAAAAAATGTAAAAGCTGCAGAAGAAAACTTGAAGATTGAAGAAGAGAAATATTTACTCGGTTCAACAACACTTTTAAACGTATTAATTGCTAATTCTGAATACACAAATGCTCTTTCGAGCTTTATAAATGCACAATACGAGTTTCTTAAGTTAAAAGATCAACTTGAGTATTTACTCGGTATTACCAACTATAAAGAGTTTGAATAATTTTTAGGAGAATCATAATGTCAAACGGAAAAAATAAAAAATCCAGGAAAAAACTTATTATATTCGGCGGTCTTGGAGTTGTAGTTATTGCTCTTATAATACTTGTAATTTTTCAGGGCAACAAGGAAGAAATTGTATCTGTTCAAACTGAAAAATCTGCTAAAAGGACAATAACGCAAACCGTAACCGCTACCGGTAAGATTAATCCGGAGTTCCAGGTTATTATTACACCCGAAGTTACAGGGGAAGTTGTTCAGCTTCCTGTTAAAGAAGGAGACCTTGTAAAGAAGAACCAGGTGCTGGTAAAAATAAAAGCAGATACTTATCTTGCTTCTAAAGAAAGAGCCGATGCAAGTCTTCTTTCTGCAAAAGCAAATTTAAGCATGAGGAAAGCAGAACTTGACAGAATTACTTCGGAATATAAAAGGGTACAGGAGTTACATGCAAAAAAACTTGCAAGTGATTCAGACCTTGAAATGGTTAAAAGTAGTTACCTTTCATCTGTTGCACAACATGAATCCGCACTTGCACAAGTTCAGCAATACGCAGCAGCTTTAAGGGAAGCTGTTGAGCAGTTGAACAAAACTACAATCATTTCCCCTATGGATGGTACAATAACTCAATTAAACATAGAAGTTGGTGAAAGAGTACTCGGAAGCGGGTTTACGCAAGGAACCAATATGATGACCGTATCCGATCTTTCTCGTATGGAAGCAACTGTGGACGTTGATGAAAATGATATTCCGAATGTTACATTCGGTGATACTGCAAGAATTAAAGTTGACGCTTTCGGTGATAAAATATTTGATGGACTTGTTACTCAAATCGGAAATAGCGCAAAAACCTCCGGTGTTGGAACTCAAGATCAGGTTGTAAACTTTGAAGTAAAAATCAGAATTATAGACTATGATGAAAGATTAAGACCCGGAATGTCATGTAACGGTACTATCGAAACTGAGACAAAAGAAAACGTAATTGCAGTTCCAATTCAAAGTGTTACAGCAAGAAGCGATATAAAAGAGGAAGAAGAGAATACTGAGCTTATAGTTAAAAACGGGAAGAAAAAAGAAGACAAAGTACAGGAAATTGTTTTCTTAATTAAAGAAGGTAAAGCGAAAACAACAAACGTTAAAACCGGTATTAGCGACGATAGCTACATTGAGATTGTAAGCGGACTGAATGAAAATGATGAAGTTGTTTCCGGTAGTTACAGAGCTATTTCAAGAGAATTGAAAGATGGTTCACTTGTAAGAGTAGAGAATAAAAAAGAACGCTTCAAATTCGATGATAAATAAAGATTAAACTTAAATCGGGAACAATAATGAATATTATTAACATTGAACATATTAGCAAAGTTTACCAGGTTGGTTCGGAAAAAGTTCATGCAATCAGAGATATTTCAATAAAGATTAACAAGAACGAATATGTCGCAATAATGGGTCCGTCAGGCTCCGGCAAATCTACCTTAATGAATATGATCGGATGTCTTGATACGCCTACTTCGGGCATATATGAATTGAATAGTACGAATGTAAGCCAGATGAGTGATAATGATCTTGCAGAAATTCGTAATAAAGAAATCGGTTTCGTATTTCAAACATTTAACTTATTACCCCGTTCGGACGCACTTCATAATGTGGAACTACCGTTAATCTATGCAGGCATTTCGTCATCTGAGCGAAAAGAAAGAGCAAGAGAAGCTCTGGAAAGAGTCGGTTTGGGCGATAGAATTCATCACAGACCTAATGAACTCTCAGGTGGACAAAAACAAAGAGTTGCGATTGCACGTGCACTCGTTACAAATCCATCAATTATTTTAGCTGACGAACCGACAGGTAACCTTGATTCAAAAACCGGAGAAGAGATAATGGTACTCTTTAACGATATTTATAATCTCGGTAACACGATAATATTAGTTACACACGAAGAATATATTGCCGAGCATTCAGCCCGTATAGTCAGAATTAAAGACGGATTGGTTGAAAGCGACGAACTTGTAAAGGAAAGGTATATTCCTAACGGCAACGGTAATGGAAAAAATCACAACAACAGACAATATTAAAATTAAACGGTAAGATAAAGTGCTAAATTTTCTTTTTGAAATTAAAGAAGGCTTAATGATTGCTCTTAAAGCAATAAGAGCAAACAAAGTAAGGGCAGTACTTACTACGGTTGGTATAGTTATAGGCGTATCATCCGTTGTACTTATGTCAACCGCAATTAAAGGTATTGACACTGCATTTGAAGAGGGGATTAGCTCCCTCGGTTCGGATGTCCTCTATATCGATAAATGGGAATGGTTCTCAAATACGGAATGGTGGAAAATAAGAAGAAGGAAGAATATCAAACTTTCGGATTATGATAAATTCAAGGATATGGTTAAAACACCGCTTGCAACTGCACCTACATTATGGTCGATTGAAACAATAAAGAAAGGTGAAAGAGTAGTAGAAAGTATTTTCGTAACCGGTACCAACCAGGATTATATAAAAACTACGAATTATGCTTTTTCCGAAGGAAGATTCTTTACAGAAATTGAAAGTAAAGCATCAAGGTATGTAGTAGTAATCGGAAGTGAAATCGCCGAAAATCTTTTCCCGCGTGAAAGTGCTTCGGAAAAATATATTAAAATCGGAGGCTTTGAATTTAAAGTTGTCGGAGTTCTGGAAAAACAGGGAAGTTACATGCTTGGCGCACACAACCCTGATAAACAGGTTTTTGTTCCGATCGGCTCTTTAATGAAACATTATGTTTCGGACAATTTTAGAAGTGTTACTATAAATGTTCGCGCTGTTAATACTGGAATGCTTGAAGAGACTAAGGAAGAAGCTATAGGAGCGATGCGGAAAATCAGGGGATTGAGTATCAGCCAGGCAAATGATTTTTCAGTCAATCAACAAGAAGGTTTAACGCAGAATTATAATAGTACAGTAGGTGTAATTCAGATCGCCGGTTTATTCATTACCGGGTTGTCATTATTTGTCGGAGCAATCGGAATAATGAACATTATGTTCGTATCCGTTAAAGAAAGAACAAAAGAAATCGGAATAAGGAAGGCAATTGGTGCAAGAAAGAGAACGATACTTGCCCAGTTTCTATTAGAGTCTTCAATTATATGTTTGTTGGGAGGTTTAATCGGACTTTTACTTGCTGTAGTATTAAGCATGATAGTCAACCAATTTCTTCCGACTTCTGTGCAGGTTGATGCTGTTATAATAGCT
>DAIRET010000142.1:0-7818 GCA_036795455.1 Ignavibacteriaceae bacterium | reverse complement strand
TTGGTTTTTCTAACCAATTCATATCCTCAACAGATTACCAAATTTGATGTAACGACTTTCCCGAGTTTGCTTACTCTTGATTTTGGTTCCTTAACCTTTATTAATCAATTAGCCGGCGCTCCCCAGATTTTCTTGGTTGAAATTGAACCAAAAAATATTCCTCTTAGGATGTTAGGTGAAATCGATTGGATAGATTTTGATGGGACTAAATACCGCTTCAGTGATTTTGCGACTTATCAATTTGAATCACAAGATTTTTTTAATTCTAAACTTGGTAATGGAATAGATTTATCATCATTTAATATTCCGCCAGATGTAGCAAACAAAATTCTAAAAAAGGGTAAACCTTCAGGAATTTTCAAGTTCACTTTTTATTTGACCTCGGCAACAGGTAATCCATATGATAAAAGTAACAGATTAAAATTCACTAATGGTGAAGAAGCTGTGGCGTATGCAGAAGTTGAGTTTTTAAACCCTACTCAGTCTTTAACAATCATATCCCCTACAACCGGAAATTATGAAGACCCCGGAAACGTTGTTGCTCAATGGACAGCTTTAACAGGAGTTAAAGAATATATAATTAGAGCAAACAACCGGTTAAACTCCAACCAATCACTTGAAGAAGCACTTAAACAGGGTAATCCTTTAATTAACGACCACACTGTAGGATTAACTACAACCGTTAATTTAAGAACTATTTTAGATAGAGAATGGCAGGGCGGGCAAGAGATTGTACTCCAGGTTTCCGCTGTTATTGAAGGACCCGGCGGAGGAGAAAAACTATCTTCAAATATTGTGAGCTTCTTTTTAACAAACCCGAACGCAGCAACTTTATCATTTCTTACTAATAATATGATAAATATGATGAACAATATGCCCGGTCTGAACATATCGGAAGGATTTAAGCAAAAGCTGTTAAATGGTGAAATCCAGATTGAAGACCAGATTTTGGTTGACGGAAAACCGATTTCGTTTCTTGAACTGACTAACTTGTTAAATGAGCTCGGTTCTGACCCGGATAGAATTATATCAATTCAATTACCAGAATAATTTAAGTGAAGGTGATAAAATGAAAAAGTTAATTTTTACAATGGTTATACTTTTATTCTCCGTTTCGTTATTATTTTCGGGGAATAATCCAAAATCGAAAAACCCGGTAGCACTCATTACAAAAATAGTTCAAGACGTTAAAGTGAAAACCGACGAAAACGATTGGACGAATGCAAAACCCGCTCAGCTACTCGAATCAGGTAATGAAATCAAAACTGGGAAAAAATCACTTGCATTGATCAAATTTACAGATAATTCTTTACTCCGTGTTGTTGAAAACACTTCATTAAAAATCTATGCGGATAAAAAAACAGCTACAAAAGATATATCGAAAAATACGCACATAGATAAAGGAGAACTCGGTTTTGAAGTTAAAAAACAACAGGATGAAGAATTTAAATTTACAACTCCTACAATGGTGGCTTCTATCCGTGGAACAAGCGGAACAGTAGAAGTATATGACGACGGAACTTCACTCCTCTCGGTTGAAACCGGTGAAGTTGAAGTAAATGCAACCCTGGGTGATAAGCAATCCGGTAATGTAACAGCCGGTAAATATGCAACCGTTAATCTTGATGGTCAACTTGACATTAAAGAATCAACACCGGAAATCCAGAAAAAACAGGAAAAAACAAGACGAAGCGAGACGAAGAAACTTATGATAAAAACAAATAAAGGGTTTATTGTAATCGAATATTACGAATAGCAAGTTGAACTAACTTGTTAGTGTTTTAAGTAATGTTATAAATAGTTTATTTTTTTAACGGCTAAGGATTATTCTTTGGAAGGATACCCAGATGAAAAGAAAAACTTACTTTGGTTTGAATAAAGTTGTTTTTACGATACTATTTTTACTTGTATCAACTTCTTTTTCAATAGCACAGATCAGCAACACGATATCCGAAGTTAAAACAAGCGATGCTCGTGAAAGACAGGACCTTTTAATTCAAGCATCGCTGGTACAGTCTTCAGGTATTTCGGAAATAACTCTTTTCTACCGCGCTTTCGGGGAAAACGAATACACGGGTAGAGATATGGACTTAATGGGTAGTTATGCTACTTATAACATTCCGGGGAATGAGGTCATTCCACCTTTTATTGAATACTATATTCAGATAAATTTTACTACCGGTCAAAAGGAAACTTACCCGATGGATTATTCGACTAACGAAGTTCCGCTGAAGATTCCGATTCAATCTGTTTCTCCTAAAGACCAGGAAGTTTTAATTCTTAGCCCCGATGTTAATGCAAAAATGAAATTGGAAGATTTCTTTGTTTCAATTTCTTTGCTGCGGGCATCGGATGATGTCAATAAACAAGCCACAAAACTTTATGTCGATAATTACGATATTACAGATATGGCGCTATTTGCGGATGATATAATTCTGTTCCAGGCTGTCAACTTCCCTATTACATTAACGCCGGGAGTTCACTCGCTTAAAGTTGAGATATATGATAACAAGAATAATTTGTATCACTCGGTTTCTTCCTCTTTTGAAATACTACCGGAAGATTTTAAAATGATAGCCAAAACCGATATTAAATACAATCTTACATTGCAGGGAGAATCCCGTAACGAAAACCTTAAAGGAACAAGCACCTGGTACAACAACGTAAATATTGATTTTAATGCAAGTTTGAGCGACTGGGTACTTGCAACAAGATTGTACCTTACATCGGAAGAAAAGAAGTATTTACAACCAAACAACCGTTTCCTTATTTCTTTATCAAGCGATTGGATGAATCTTGCTTACGGAGATAACTTTCCGCAATTCCCGAGTTTGATACTTGACGGAAAAAGAGTTAGAGGTGTGTCTGCATCTGTTCAGGCTTCTTATGTAAAACTGCAGGTAGCATACGGCGAAGTATCAAGAAATGTTGAAGGTGATTTTATTCAATATATCACAACAAACCAGATGGCTACTAATATTATTACTTTAGCCGACGGTCAAAGAGCAGAGATTAACCCGGGGACTTTCAAACGGAATCTTTTATCAGTCAGACCTTCATTGGTATTCGATAATACATTCCAATGGGGACTATCATTTCTGCATGGTAAAGATGATGTAAATTCAATCCAGTACGGCGCAAAACCGCAGGAGAACCTTGTTCTCGGTACAGATTTTCAATTGGGACTTGATGATAGAAAAATACTCCTTACAGCGCAGGCTGCATTTAGTTTATTCAATAGTGATATTTCTACAGGTACTATTGGTGATGATCTAATCGACTCGGTCTCCAATTCTTTCAATATTGATGAAAGTCTTCTTAGAAATTTAAAGAATTATTTGGGACCATTCTTTACGGTCAACCAGTTTATGCAGCCGTTAAACCCGCAGGAATTAAGCACTTTTGCAACAGAGGCGGCTCTATCTTTAAATTACTTCAATAACTATCTTAAAGCTACCTATATTTACAGAGGCGGTGATTTTCAATCATTCGGACAAACATACTTGAGAAACGATATCGCCGGTATTAACATTACGGATAGGCTAAGACTGTTTGAAAATAAATTATTCCTTTCTATCGGTTACGAGAACCTTGAAAACAACCTGCAAAAAACTGCTTTTGCAACAACTTCATTTAAAACATTTAATACATCTGTCTCTTATTTCCCTAGACATGACTTCCCCGGAATAGTAGTCGGCTATACCAATTATGCTGTTAGTAACGGAGTTGATCTTCTTGGCAAGGACAGTGTGAAAGCTACAGATGACCTCACAAACCGTTATTCCGTACAGCTAAATTATAGCTTTTTGTACAAAGTAAAACATACAACCGCTTTATCATTCTTCTTCTCGGATAGACAGGATAAAAGCGTTTATAAAAATGATGTTCAGAATGTCTCGTTATTGTTTTCATCAAACTCCTACTGGACAAATTACTTAACGTCCAACTTTAACTTCGGTTATACTTCAAGCGATATGAAAACCGGGCAGTTGAACTATTTTACATTTACTTTAGGAGGTAAATACGCATTAATGAACGATAAACTCTTTTTGGCAGCTTCCGTCAACCCGACATTCGGAGACTTTGAAAGAAGAGTTGTTGATATGAATGTTCAATACTACATTCTGCAAAACTTTAGTATTGCACTACAAGCACGGTATTTTAATAATAAAGATTTCAAAGACGATACTATTATCGGATTAATGACATCTTACGATCTTAGATAGTAGATGGCAAAACAAAAAAGGAAGGATTGGTTAGCAAGGCTGATTATCAGTCTTGCAATCGCTTCTTTAGTTATTATTGTCTCGCAAAGCGTATTTTTTACAGTTGGACCTGTTGAACAATTTCGTCTGAATCACATTGATGAAAGATTTCAAAACAGGGGTGCAATCAACATAAAGGATACCGCTAATGTAATAATTCTTGAAATTACTCAAGAGACACACTACGCTATCCCTGAAACATGGCCCTGGCCCCGCTCTGTTTTAGCTAAAGTAATTAGAAACTTGAACAAAGCAGGTGTAAAAGCTATCGGAATAGACCTTGTAATGTCTTCAGCAGACCGTTTTTCTCCGCAAAATGATTCAGACCTTGTTGATGCAATACGCGAATTTGGTAATGTTGTTTTAGGCGGAACAATTGAGCACATCTCCGGTTCGGTTTCAGTTACTCAAACAAATGAAGGAGTCAACATTCAACAATCTTCCGTCGGATACGAAATTAAAAAGACCGACGAGAATTACAATAATATTTACTATAAAGCAGATAGCTCTATAGGTATTGTAAACGTAGTTGCCGATAATGACGGCGTTATTAGAAGATATATACCCATTGATATTTCTCCCGGCGGAGAACGAGTTCCCAAGTTCGGTTTGGCAGTTTTGAATAAATATCTTGATTTAGAGCGAGATCATACTGTTACTACCGAATCTGATGATTTCATACTTAAGAATATTCACATACCGAAGTATGACAATATATCGATGCTGATTAATTATTTTGGTCCTGACCGCACATTCCCCTACTTTAATCTTATTAATGTTTTAGACGATAGCGAATACTTTACAAAAGAAGAGATTGACTACGAAGCTGAAATTAATACATGGGATGACCCGGATTACGGTTTACTTTATTCGGGTATTTTTAAAGATAAAATAGTTCTTATCGGTTCGACAATGCCTGAAGATAAAGATATGTTCCCGATCTCTTTTTCACGCGGTGAAAAGAAAGGTGATAATCTTCTTTACGGTGTTGAAATACACGCGAATGCTATTCAAAATATTCTTAGCCGTAGTTTTATTTACGTACAACCGCAGTATCAAGAAATACTTACTATTATTTTCTTCACCTTCCTTGCTTTCTTTATCTCATCTTTCTTAAAGGAAATAAAAGTCGGTAAAGGATTCCTTGTAGAAGCATTGAACTTCTTTTTAATTCTCGGTTTGTTGTTTTTATTAAGGTGGATTTCGTTCTACCTGTTTGATAACTACAATTACCTTTTCAGATACACAAGTTCTACCCTATCAATCATTTTGGGTTACTTCGGAAGTACTGCATACTATTTCATTGCGGAAAGAAAACAGAAGACAATGATTAAAGGAATGTTCACGCAGTACGTCAGCAGTACATTCGTTGAAGAACTTGTTGCCGACCCTGAAAAACTGAAACTGGGCGGTGAAAAAAAAGAACTTTCTGTTTTCTTCAGCGACATAGCCGGTTTTTCAACTTTCTCCGAAACTAAAACTCCCGAAGACCTCATTAATTTTTTGAACGAGTACCTTTCGGAAATGACCAAAATTGTTTTCGACAATAACGGAACGCTTGACAAATATCTTGGCGATGCAGTAATGGCGTTTTGGGGCGCACCCGTTCCGCAGCCCAACCATCCCTATCTTGCTTGTAAATCCGCCCTGCTGATGCAAAACCGGTTAAAAGAACTCCAGGTAAAATGGAAGATGGAAGGTGAAACCATCATTGAAGCAAGGATGGGTATCAACACAGGTGAAATGGTTGTTGGTAATGTGGGCGGTTCTCAAAGATTCGATTATACCGTTATAGGCGATAATGTAAACCTTTCTTCAAGGCTTGAAGGAGTAAACAAAGAATACGGCACGTATATTCTGATAAGCGATAGCACTTACGAGCATGTGAAAAATGATTTTATTACCAGGGAAATTGATTCGATTATTGTTAAAGGAAAAACCAAACCTGTAAACATTTACGAATTGATTGGCTTTGCCGGGGAAGAACTACCTTCCGAAAAAACAAATTCTTTGAAGATTTACTCGGAAGCTCTTCAATTGTATAGGGAGAAGCAATTTTCCGGAGCCGCTGATAAATTCACAAAGGTATTAGAGTTGGTTCCAACCGATAGAGCATCCGCTGTTTTTGTAAATAGATGTAAGCTGCTGAATGAGAATCCGCCGCCAGAAGAATGGGACGGTGTATTTGTAATGAAAACCAAGTGATAAAATGTCTAACCCGGTTAATTACAAATCCTTCGGTACAGCTTTCTTACTTAAAAAAAATATTTTTCTTCTAATTCACAATACATTTCAACCAACAAAAACGGAGAATTATTATGATTGATAGTATCTGTATTTTTGAAGGCATCTATTATACAAGGCTGCTTCCATTAGTGTATTTCAGACCTCAATACGATTTACGATGCGGTATTCTAACACTTCGCGAAAAAACACTTTTACATTATCCCGATATTCCTATTACACTGCATTGCAGAAGCTACCTTGCAGATATGGTGCAGCAACAAAATCCCAAACTGCTTGTTAATGAAATTAAAGGGAAAACATGCCTTTTTATTAACGGGCGTGTAATAGTCGACCGTAGTTTTAAAGAGCAGGTTGCATTAAGCGGTGTCGATACTCTTTATGTAAAAGGTGATTCGATAATCGCAGCAAAAGTAAGCGGAAGTAAGCTGGATGAACTTAAAAGAGGATTAAAAGACCTTTATACTCTATCCGACTTTAACGATCTATTCAAAAAAGAAATAGATGCTAAAATAATTAATTACCCCTGGGATTTAATTTCTTATAACGGCAGCCAGATACGATCCGATTTCGAGTATCTTACTGAAAAACAAAAAAAGAGTATGCACAAAGGAAAGATTTACGAAGGAGCGCATCTTATAAATCCGGCTAATATTTATATTGATGAAGAAGCTAAAATAAAGCCGGGTGCTGTACTTGATGCAGAAACCGGTCCTATTTATATCGGTAAAAGTGCTGTTGTCTATCCGAATGCTGTTATTGAAGGTCCCGTGTTTGTCGGAGAAAATTCGCATATAAAAATCGGGGCAAAGATTTATGAAGATACAAGTATAGGTGAAGTTTGTAAAGTAGGCGGAGAAGTAGAATCCTCTATAATTCATTCATATTCAAACAAACAGCATGATGGATTTCTCGGGCATTCGTACCTCGGGATGTGGGTTAATCTCGGTGCAGATACAAACAACAGCGATTTGAAAAACAACTACGGTAGTGTTAAAGTTATTATTAATGATGAACAAATAGACAGCGGTTCCCAGTTCGTAGGTTTGACGATGGGAGATCATTCGAAAACTTCAATCAATACAATGTTCAATACCGGAACTGTTGTTGGTGTTTCAACAAATATTTACGGAGCGGGTTTCCCGGTTAAGTATGTACCTTCTTTTTCATGGGGTGGTGCAGAATCTCTTACAACCTATGACCTGGAAAGAAGTCTTGAAGTTGCTAAAAGAGTAATGGTACGAAGGAAAATAATCTTAACTGACATAGATGAAAAACTGTTCAGAAAAATTTTCGACTTAACAAAAGA
>DAIRET010000141.1:0-7832 GCA_036795455.1 Ignavibacteriaceae bacterium | reverse complement strand
GGAGCTTCACCTCCCACCCGACTGAGTTTGTTCCTTTTTTACTCCAGCTTCCCCAGCCGTCCCAGGCGGGTTCGTTTGTCAATCTTTCCTGGTTAGTCCCATCGGAATTCATCTTATATATTTCAAAATTTCCATCTCTTTCACTTTGAAATAGTATTTGATTCCCGTCAGGTGACCAGCATGGGTTTTCGTCCCTCCCGGATGCACTGGTTAGTTTAACCTCATTTGAACCATCGGTATTACAAATGTAGATGTCGGCTTGCGGTATTCCCCCACTTAAGTAATTCCTTGAATATGCAATTTTACTTCCATCAGGCGACCAAACCGGGAACACTTCATGATATGCTGAATTTGTAACTCTTGTTTGATTATTTCCATCAGCATCCATAATGTATATTTCATAATTGCCGTCCCGATTAGACATGAATAGAATTTTATTACCATCGGGAGACAAAAATGGTCTTTCGTCTCTTGCTGAATTATTTGTCAATTGAATCTGGTTAGAGCCACTTGAATTCATACCCCATATCTCCGTTCTGCTACTGAAATCTTTAACAAATAGTATTCTAGTATCATCTCGTGACCAAGAAGGATGTTCAATAGCTACTTCTGAATTTGTAGTCTTTTCAATACCGCTGCCATCTATATTCATTGTGAAAATGTTTTGAACTCCATCACGATCCGACAAGAATGCTATTTTGCTAACATCATTAGAAATTGCCGGACATAAATCAGAAGCGGGATGATTAGATAAATTTGTTTGTCCGCTGCCATCCGGATTCATGATGTATATTTCTTTATTTCCATCTCTACCTGAGTAAAATGCAATGATGCTGTTAAAATTGTCATTTAATCCCTGGCTGAAGGAATACTCATTTGACCACAAGAAAAAAAATAACGATATTGTTAACAGTAAAGATTGTGTTTGCATTTTATCTCCGATATTAATTAAACATTGAATCTTAGGTAAGTTACGATAATAACCATAGCTCCGCCCCCTTACTCACATTGTTTGTGTTGTGAAAATCGGCTAATAAAATATAGAACAACAATATTAAGTTTTTTAGTCTTTATCACTGGAGGGCTATATAATCCTTTGAAAGGCGACGAATCTTGTTATGAATTGTAAAAAGTACGAATAACTATCTGCCATGTGTTATCCTGGTTTGGGAAAATGAAAGTGTCAATGCCTGCTGAAGTCAACTTTTCCTCATTCATTCATATTCAATAAAGAAGTTGTATTGTGCAGTGGCAAAATCATTTAAGACCTGAGTTGAGAAGTTATCCTCGTTATATCGTTTTATTCGCTTGTTGAATAGAGTATTTTTAAATGAATCAAAGAAATGCTTTTTTCTTTTCTTTGAATTGATTCGCTTGCGTCACAGAATAACATCATCTGTAATTAAGGAGTCAACTTTCTCAAGTTCATTCTCCAGCTATGAAAGTATTATATTATGAGTATATCCGGTAATTGTTTTTTCGGTATCTGTTTGCTTTTCTGCCATTTTGATTGATTAACTCAAAATAATCTTTATCTGAAATATATTTTACTAAGAAGCTAAAGGATTAGAATTATTCTTGGAAACCGAAATTATCCCGTTAAGCTATAGCGATTATTTTTTATCCGCCCTCTGCTGAAGGATTTTGTATACGGAGGGGCTTAAAGGCAAGATTTCTCCGCTTCGGAGTTCAAGCTCATATACTCCGCCGCCTTTATGCTTATAGGAAGATATCTCTTTAAGATCAACAATATAAGAACGGTGGGTACGGATATAATTGTCAGGCAGAATTTGACTTAACCTATTAAGCGATTTTTCTATCAATTCGTTCTTTTCATCTTTAGTAAAGATTTTAACTACATATCCCTGTGCTTCAAAGTAACGGATTTCATCAATTAATATCAGGTGATTGGAATTATGTTTACGTACCACAAGATATTTTACGCATCTACTTTTTTCTTCGATAACGCCAAGGTATTTATCAAAGGAAGATTTTAGACGGCTTCTTTCAACCGGTTTAGGCACAAAATCCAATACCCCGTAATTAAACGCTTCAAATGCCTGGTCTATGTATGCCGATATTATTATAGTGTGAAAAGAGCCGGCAACACTTCTTTTCAGTATTTCATAGCCTTTTTTCCCTTTGAGATTTAAATCCAGTAGGCAGAGATCAATAGAGTGTTTCCGTAAGAAATCTTCAGCTTGAAAAAGAGTGTTGACTATATCAATTCTTTCAACCTTTGAAGATAAAACTGAAAGCGTCATTTCTTTAATGTCTTCTGCAATTGGAGGTTCGTCTTCAATTATCAATATTTTCATTTTTCAATCTTCTTAATTTTAATAATCACTTCCCACAACGAATTATTTATACCGTATTTTAATTCCCATTTACCGGGATATCTCTCCTCAAGACGGGCTTTAACATATTTTATTCCCGTGCCTTCTTCTATCTCGTTCGTATCTTGTATCTGGGATTCTTTAACCAACGAACCGTTGTTTTTCAGACTGAATTTAATATAGTCTTTTTCTTCTTCAAACCTCAACCAGAAATCTCCATCTTCTTTCGGATTGAACGCATGTGTTAATCCGTTTTCAATTAATGTATGAAATATTAGCGGAGGTATCATAACTGAATCATTAATATTTTCGACATGTAAATGATACTTTCCCTCCCAGCGATTTCCCATAACTTCAAGGTGCTGCCTGCATAATTCGATTTCCTGTGTTAAAGGTATTTCTTTTTCCGAGGATATTTTGTTCATCAATCTGAATTCCGTGGCAAGAGCATTAACTAAATTCTCAGCGGCTTCCGGTTTCCTTTTTGCTAGAGACTTAATTGAAGCAAGAGTGTTCATAATAAAATGAGGTTGAATTGTTTTTTTTAGCAATTCGATTTCCAGGTGTTGTACACGGAGTTCAACAGTTTTTTGAATTTCCTGCTGTTCCTGTACCTGTCTTGCAGCTACCATTACGTAAGTGAGAAGGAATACTATTCTTGAATGAAGGTATTCAAGATTAATAGAAAGTCCCAGATAATAAAAGACAATTAAAGGAAGTGAGTAGACAAAATAACCGGCTAAAGCAAAATAGCTTCCCCTTTTCTTTTTTACACATGAATAGATAAGTAGAGTAAAAATATATGGCGTAATAATTATTCTTAAAAATTCATAATTGATTGGTAAAGCTACAGAAAACCATAAACTGCAGACATAAACAGATAAGAATAAAATAGATACAATTATAATATGATACTTTCTATGAGGGATTTTGAAGGAGAAAAGAATAAAAAGTATGATGGATATTTCTCCTATATAATACCCACCTAAAAAAATCGGTTCAAAGAAATTTAACATACCCATGGAGATATTATAATAATGCATTAAGAATCTAAATCCTGTTGAAGCGAGAAAAGCCACCGAGAGTAAAAAGTAGTAGAGATAATTCTTATATCTGTTTCCGCTGAAATAAAGGGCTAACCCGAAAACCGCACATGCAATGTATACCGCTGAATTAAAAACCAATCTTATTAATAAGTCGTAAAAAAACAGATTTGTATTTAGTTTTGAATCAATTTTGGCATAGAAAAATTTTCCGGGTGGAGCCTGATTGAAATTTGAATATCTGATACTAAGAACATTCTCTCCTTCAACAACTACCGAATCAATCGACACGGCAAAAAATAATTGCCCGGGGGTCTCTTCTTCCTTACTTGAACCGACAGTTCCATTACTTCCTATTAGTACTCCGTTCCAGTAAACTTCAAATGCAGATTGAATCCTTCCGAGCCTGAGTATCAGTGGAAAACCTTTAATTCCGTTTCTGAAAATTACTTTAGTGCGAAGCCAGTGAATTCCTTCATTTTCTGTATAGAAGAAATCTTTATAAATAGTTTCCCAGTTGGAATCATTATAAGTAGGTACAGCCCAAACCGTGCTGTCTCCCTTATTATAAGCCCAGACGAAAAGATGTGTCTCTTCTAACGTAGAGGGATTACATACCGTTTCTGCTTTTTGTGCGAAAGAAAAGACGGCGGAAATAAAAAGTATGAATATGCTTTTCAGCATGCAAAACCATTTCAAAATTTGCGTCCAAAATAATAATTCTTGAAGTCTTATTCAATTTCAATTAAATCTAAAGCCGCTTAAGACAGATAAAGTTAAAACTGTTGTCGTTAATAATTGTTGGAGATGCCGGTATGGTATTTATCTGCAGACACGGATTTGAGAGTAAAAAGGTAATAAGGAATATCTGAGCACCAAACAAGTTAGAAATAAAAATCCCCGGAAGTTCCGGGGATTAGTTGCTCCGCGTGTAGGACTCGAACCTACAGCCCTGCGGTTAACAGCCGCATGCTCTACCATTGAGCTAACGCGGAATTTAAACTTTTTCCCATGCTGCCCTGCGGTTAACATCCCGAATGCTTTCGGTGTCTACCACTGAGCCAACATGAATTATTTTGTCCCCTATTCTTTTTTCAAAAATTTGAACTGCAAACTTAATAACATTTCCTATTTTTGTCAACCTTTTTTTTGATTTCTTTCAATTTTCTCAATATTGATAAATTTCTTGTTATTGCAAATTGAAATATTCATTGAAAACCGGTTAAAACCGATAAAAACAGAATATTTATTACTTTTTTCAATTTTTGTCCCTTTTTGAGGTACACTTTCTACGGCATATTATTTGTTAGTGCCTTAATGCTAACTAAAATTTTTAAGGATTTGGAATGTCAAACGATAATTTAAAAGATAAAATGCAATCAGCTTTTCAAAGTTGGGAGAAAGAAGTATATACTAAATCTATTACAAAAAACCCTGAAAGGTTAAAGGAATTTACAACGGCTTCATTCTCACCTGTTAAACCTCTCTATACAGAACTTGATGTTGAAAACGAGAAAGCAGTTGAAAAACTTAGTTTCCCGGGGCAATATCCTTTTACAAGAGGTGTACAGCCAACTATGTACCGGGGACGATTCTGGACTATGAGGCAGTATGCAGGGTTCGGAACTGCAAAAGAATCGAATGAAAGATACAGGTATTTATTATCGCAGGGACAAATGGGATTATCTGTTGCGTTTGACCTCCCGACTCAAATCGGCTACGACAGCGACGACCCGATGGCTTACGGAGAAGTTGGAAAAGTTGGAGTTGCTATCGATACTCTTGCAGACATGGAGATTCTTTTCGATCAAATCCCGCTTGATAAAGTTTCTACTTCTATGACAATAAACGCTCCCGCATCCGTTTTACTTGCACTTTATATTGCAGTTGCAGAGAAGAACGGGGTTACAAAGGAGCAAATAAGCGGCACTATTCAAAATGACATTCTAAAAGAATACATTGCAAGGGGAACTTATATTTATCCTCCTAAACCCTCAATGAGACTAATCACGAATATTTTCGAGTATTGTTCCAAAGAAGTACCCAAATGGAATACAATCTCAATCTCCGGTTACCACATCCGCGAAGCTGGTTCTACAGCAGCCCAGGAAGTGGGATTTACACTTGCAAATGGTATTGCTTATGTTGACGCTGCTATTAAAGCCGGACTTGATGTGGATAAATTCGCCGGAAGACTTTCATTCTTCTTTAACTCCCACAATGATTTGCTTGAAGAAGTAGCTAAATTTAGGGCAGCCAGAAGGTTGTGGGCAAAAATAATGAAGGAAAGATTTAAAGCTAAAGACCCGCGTTCTATGATGTTACGTTTTCATACTCAAACTGCGGGTTCTACATTAACTGCACAGCAGGTAGAGAATAATATAGTTAGAGTAACTGTTCAAACACTTGCGGCAGTGCTTGGAGGAACTCAAAGTTTGCATACGAATTCTAAAGATGAAGCTCTTGCTCTACCTACCGAAGATGCCGTTAGAATAGCTTTAAGAACCCAGCAGATTGTTGCACACGAAAGCGGTGTGGCAAATAGCATTGACCCGCTTGCAGGCTCTTATTATGTTGAAGCAATGACAGATCAAATTGAACGCGAAGCAGTTGAATATATTGAAAGAATTGATTCGATGGGAGGAGTAATTCCCGCAATTGAGGGAGGGTTTATCCAGGGCGAAATTCAAAAAGCCGCTTATAAATATGAAATGCAGGTTGAATCCGCTGAAAGAATTGTAGTCGGGGTAAACAAATTCCAGATTAAAGAAGGTGAGCCGAAAGGTTTGTTGAAAATTGATATGAAAGTTCAAGAAGAGCAGATAAAATTCCTGAACTCGGTTCGTGCCGGAAGAAACAACGAACTCGTAAAAGAAAAACTTCAACTGCTGAAAACAGCCGCCGAAGGAGAAGCAAACTTGATGCCGTTTATTCTTGAAGCGGTTAGAGTTTATGCAAGTGTCGGTGAAATTTGTAACACGATGCGAGGTGTTTTCGGAGAATACCGCGAAAACGTTTTTATTTAAATGATAAGAAAAAAGAAAGAATTATGGAACTAACACACATCGAACATATTGGGATTGCCGTTAAGAATATGGACGAAGCAATCAAATTTTATGAAAACATATTCGGAATGAAATGCTATGCAATTGAAGAAGTTGCCGATCAAAAAGTTAAAACCGCGTTTTTTATGATAGGACAAACCAAGATAGAACTTCTTGAGTCTACCGCACCGGATGGACCGATTGCAAAATTTATTGAGAAAAAAGGAGAAGGAATTCATCACATCGCTTTTGCAGCAAAAGGATTGAATGAAGCACTTCCCGAGCTTGAATCGAAAGGGGTTCAACTTATTGACAAACAGCCCCGGAAAGGTGCCGAAGGTTTACATATCGCTTTTCTGCATCCAAAATCAACTATCGGTGTTCTAACAGAACTATGCGAAAAAATTTAATTATTAATAAGAAGTTAATTATAGTATTGGAGTAATCTTTATGATGCAGAATAAAATTAAAGAGTTAATGGATCTGCGTAACCAAGCCAGAATGGGTGGAGGGGCAAAACGTATCGAAGCCCAACATAAAAAAGGAAAACTTACAGCAAGAGAAAGAATCGACCTCCTTTTAGACGAAGGTAGCTTTGAGGAATTCGATATGTTTGTAAGCCACAGATGTATCGACTTCGGACTTGATTCGCAAGAATATCTTTCGGACGGTGTTGTTACCGGTTACGGTACAATAGACGGCAGATTAGTTTATGTGTTTTCACAAGATTTCACTGTGTTCGGAGGTTCTTTGTCCGAAATGTATGCACAGAAAATTTGTAAAGTGATGGACAAAGCAATGAAAGTCGGCGCACCAGTTATCGGTATCAACGACAGCGGCGGCGCAAGAATTCAAGAAGGCGTTAAAAGTCTCGGCGGTTATGCGGATATTTTTCAAAGAAATATAATGGCTTCGGGATTGATTCCGCAAATCTCTGCTATCTTTGGTCCTTGTGCGGGAGGAGCAGTCTACTCACCGGCTTTAACCGATTTTACTATAATGACAAAGAAAACAAGCTACATGTTTGTTACAGGTCCTAAAGTAGTTAAAACAGTTACCGGCGAGATAGTTACAGATGAAGAACTAGGGGGAGCAATGGTCCATGCTTCAAAATCTGGTGTTATTCATTTTGTGGCCGATGATGAAAATGAAGGAATCCTTTTAATTAGAAAACTACTCAGTTTTCTGCCTCAAAACAATCTTGAAGACCCGCCTATTGCAGCATGTGATGATCCTATTGACAGACTTGACGATGCTTTAAATGAAATTATTCCAGATAACCCTGGCAAACCGTATGATGTAAAAGATGTAATCCATTCGGTAGTAGATAATAATGAATTCTTTGAAATACAAAGAAATTACGCTCCTAATATGATTATCGGTTTTGCACGCTTCAACGGAATTCCGGT
>DAIRET010000322.1:0-1544 GCA_036795455.1 Ignavibacteriaceae bacterium | reverse complement strand
AACTTCAACTTGTTGTCCTCTACTCTCTCTTACTTTGTATAAAATATAAGCACCGATTGCAAGTATGAATGTGCTTATAGTTGCTACGAGAATTATTGTTGCTAAAATAGGAATCAGTTCCATAGTCTACCTCATTAAAAAAAATTAAGTATTTGCAGGCATTACACCAACCCGTTCAAGTTTTCCCCAGGTCATTTCGATACCGAGGAATTCTTCAACTGTTGACATTGCCTTACAAATATCGATTGTTAGAATGAAAAACATTCTATAAACTATTGCGTATGGTATCAACCGTACATCTTCTTTTTCAACTGCTATACAGTAAAGAGCAGTTGCAAGGTCAAGCAGAGCTAAGCCAGCCCACCAGAAAAGAATAAGACTCGAAAATCCGTATACCAATGCTGCAAAAATGAAAAATAAATTTGAGAAAATATTCATTATCGGCCAAATTAACGCTTCATAGAACATTCCCCAAAGAACGAATGTAATTCCGAAATTGATTGTCGGGTTAACTAATAATCTTTTATGCTTCCTTATTGCCTGGATAATTCCCCTTGTCCATCTATAACGTTGTTTGAGCAATTGCTGGAGTTTCTCAGGAGCTTCCGTATAAGATATTGCTAACGGTTCATAATAGATTTTCCAACCGTTTGCTAAAATTTTAAGTGTAATATCTGCATCTTCGGCAAATGTATCGCTTGAGTAGAATCCAACATCTTCAATTGCTTTCTTCCTGAATAAACCAATCGGACCGGGAATTATATTCACGAGTTTTACAAAACTTTGAGCAGCACGGGCAAAATTTAATCCTTCGATATATTCAAGGGCTTGTAAATCTGTAAAAAACTTTTTCCTGTTCATCACTTTAACATTCCCGGCAACTGCACCAATAGCAGGGTCGCTGAAATGCCTAACCGCAAGTTTAATGCAGTCTTCGGATAACTCGGAATCACCGTCCATACAAAGAACTATTTCAGCTTTCGAATAGCTTATACCGGCATTCAGAGCTTTTGCTTTACCGCCGTTCGGTTTGTTTATCAAAGAAACTTTTATATCAGTATATCTTCCTTTTTGATAACCCACCAACTCCTTTGCAACTTCCATTGTGTTGTCTTTTGATCCGTCATTTACAATAATTATTTCATAGTTAGAGTAGTCCAGTTTAAGTAAGGATTTAATTGATTGTGCAATTACTTTAGCTTCATTATAAACCGGGACTATTATTGATACAAAAGGATAAAACCCGTTTTTTCTTTTAAATGTATAATTATTAATGTATAAATAGGCAAGGATAAGAAGTAAAAAATATCTTACAAGAAGTACAATCAAGAAGATAAAGAGAGACACAAGAGTAGCAAATTCAACTAATGAACTAAGAGATAAAACCGTATAAGGCAGTGTAAAAACTATTATTAGAATCATAAAAAGGGACAGTGAACCGGACATAATTATCCTTTTGATGATCTTCTTTTTCTTATCACCTGAATCAACTTTGGTAACCTGGGTATTTGCCAAAGTTAAATTTGTCTTTTTTATGTTTTGTT
>DAIRET010000140.1:0-7872 GCA_036795455.1 Ignavibacteriaceae bacterium | reverse complement strand
CCGGTATTAGAAGAGTATTGCCGGATAAATATGTTTTTTCTTATCAAGGTGATGGAGACTTAGCTGCTATTGGTACTGCCGAAACTATTCACACTGTGAACAGAGGTGAAAACATACTTATAGTGTTTATAAATAATGCGATTTACGGAATGACCGGAGGACAAATGGCTCCGACATCTTTACCGGGGCAGATTACATCTACAACACCATATGGACGTGATACAAAACAGATAGGTTTCCCGTTAAAGATAACAAATCTTGTTGCAAATTTGCCCGGTGCTTACTATGTAACCCGGCAGGCAGCTTATTCACCAACAACTGCTAGAAAGTTGAAAAAAGCAATTAAAACAGCTTTTGAGTATCAAAAACTGAATAAAGGCACCTGTTTTATTGAGGTTGTTTCAAATTGTCCATCCGGATGGAAGATGACGCCGGTAGAAACTATAAAGTATATTGAGGAAAAAATGTTACCCGAGTACCCGCTTGGCGACATTAAAGTTCCTCCAAAAAACTAGTAAAGAATTGAGGTAAGTTTATGAGCAGAACAGAAGAAATTATTATTGCCGGATTCGGCGGACAGGGTGTTCTTTCACTTGGACAGATGCTTTCTTATTCGGCAATGATCGAAAACATAGAAACAAGCTGGATGCCCTCGTATGGTCCTGAGATGCGCGGCGGTACAGCCAATTGTATAGTAATTATTTCCGAGAAACGTATTAGTTCTCCTATAGTATCAAAATTTGATACGGCAATTCTACTTAATCAGCCTTCGCTTGATAAGTTTGAAAAAGCTGTTAAACCGGGAGGATTTATTTTCTATGAAGAATCAACCGTAATTAATCCACCGACAAGAGCAGATATAACCTGTATTAAAATACCGGCTATTGAAGAAGCCGCTAAATTAAATAAAAAACAAGTTGCTAATATGATTATGTTAGGAGCCTTTTTAGAAGCTAAACAGATTGTTAAGATCGAAACTATTATTGACGCTTTGAAAAAAGTCCTACCTGAAAGACATCATCATACAATTCCGGTAAACGAAAAAGCTCTTTTACGCGGGAAAGAACTTGCAGCTTCTTTTCTTCAGCAGACGGTGTAAATCTAAAACTAAGGAATAAGAATATGACCGAGAAAGATTTCAATTGCAACCACGCATGCAGGAATTCATGCTCTTCATTGAATGAAGCGCTTAGGAAGGAGACCTCATCCGTTCGTTTCTATGAACGGGTTTACGAAGAATGCAATTCGCCGGAAATCCGTGCTTTCCTTTCAGAAATTATAGAAGAAAGGAGAGTGAATATTCTTAAAATTATTCAAAAATTAAACGAGATCCACGCAAGGTCTCAATCGATGGACGGAATAATTTCGAGTTTCTCGGTTTATTAATTTATTTAAAAAGTAATCTTTTATAGCCCCGTAATCTTACGGGGCTTTCTATTTTAAAGAATAGTCAATCAATTTTTATCAGAACATTTTCTATTATAAAGAAAATGACCACCTTCAAAGTGTATTTCTTAACTGATTTTTTTCATAAGGGGTACGAATTTAAAAAAGTAGTCGGTACCGACTGAATTTACGTCCATTACAAATAACAATTAACAACTAATTTATGGTAAAAAAAGATAATTCGTTATTTTACAATTATATAGGGTGATATCTCTCCAGTTTAACTGTATGTTTTAGTTGAATTGAAAAGAGGAGAATTAAGAAATTGTGGAACTGATATTAAAAAAAGTTTCCGTTTTTAAAAGATTTTTTGTACTTTGTGCAGCTAAATATTTGCTTTTTTGAAAAAAGAGAAATATTTTTGCAGTTCGTTTCTAAAAAAGGGCGGACGCCGGAGTTGGAGAGCCGGGGCGGACTGTAAATCCGTTGGCAAGCGCCTTTGGGGGTTCGAATCCCTCGCCGCCCACCAATTAAATACTAATCCCGCACAAAGCGGGATTAGTATTGATTATGGGTTAAGAAAATAATTGTCATTCAAATTTGGTCTTAAAAAATAACCGGGGATGATTTGTGCGGGAGTAACTCAGTTGGCTAGAGTCACAGCCTTCCAAGCTGTTGGTCGCGGGTTCGAGTCCCGTCTCCCGCTCAACTATAATTCGTTTAATAAATAAAAATACCGGGAAGAGTAACAATCCGGATAAAGGATAGCGATAGGTTTTCAAAAAACAAGCTGACGTAGCTCAGTTGGTAGAGCACATCCTTGGTAAGGATGAGGTCACCGGTTCAATCCCGGTCGTCAGCTCAAACTAAACAAAGTAAAGATATGAGAGAAATAATAACTTTAGAATGTACCGAGTGTAAAAGAAGAAATTACACAACAACAAAGAATAAGAGAAATCATCCTAACCGCGTAGAGTTTAAAAAATATTGCCGTTGGGATAAGAAGCATACTATTCATAAAGAAACGAAATAAAAATAATACGTCAGTAGCTCAATTGGCTAGAGCAGCGGTCTCCAAAACCGCAGGTTGGGGGTTCGAGTCCCTCCTGACGTGCAGTGTAAACTATACAACCAAAATACTATGAAACAAAAAATTATTAACTTTTTCAATGATGTTGTCAAGGAAATGAAAAAAGTTACCTGGCCGTCCAAAGATGAACTTAAAGAATCTACTATGATTGTAGTTGTCGTTTGTCTCATTATGGCAGCAGTTACTTATGTAATCGATATGGCAATTACTCAAGTATTTAAAGGAATCTTCTAAGGCTGGATATGGAACAGAAGTGGTATGTTGTAAGAACATATTCCGGGCATGAAAGTAAAGTAAAAAACATTATCGATGCGGAATTGAAAGATAATGAAATGCTGAGAGCCAAAATATCCGAAGTACTTGTTCCAACGGAAAAGGTGTTTGAAGTTAGAGACGGAAAAAAGAGAACTAAAACAAAGAATTTTTTCCCGGGGTACATTCTAATTCAAGCAGACCTTGATCTTCAAGTCAAAGATTTTATTCAAAACACCCAGTCCGTTATGGGTTTTTTAGGTCCGAAGAATAACCCCAATCCTTTACAGCCGGACGAAGTAAAAAGAATAGTTGGTAGAATTAGTTTGGATGAAGGGGATGAAAGAATTGAAACTATCTTCAGAACGGGCGATATAGTAAAAATTATTGATGGACCCTTCAATAATTTTACCGGAACCGTTGAAGAAGTAAATGAAGAAAAAATGAAAATTAAAGTTTTGGTATCGATTTTCGGAAGGAAAACCCCCGTTGAAATCGATTTTGTACAAGCAGAGTTAGAAAAGTAATATTGAGGAAGAATAAAAATGGCTAAAAAAATTGCTGGATTTATAAAACTGCAAATAACCGCCGGAAAAGCAAATCCTTCACCTCCGGTTGGACCCGCACTCGGTCAAAAGGGTGTAAATATCATGGAATTTTGCAAGCAGTTCAATTCAAGAACAAGCGATAAAGAAGGTTTAATTATCCCTGTTGTTATTACTGTTTATTCCGATAAATCCTTTACGTTCATTACAAAAACACCTCCTGCAGCAGTTTTATTAAAGAAGGCTGCAAAGATGGAAAAAGGCTCGGCGGAACCGAACAGGAATAAAGTTGCTAAAGTAACTAAAGCCCAGGTTGAAGAAATAGCCAAAATAAAAATGCCAGATCTGAATGCAAACGACATCGATCAAGCAATGAGTATGGTTGCCGGTACTGCACGCAGTATGGGCTTTACAGTTGAAGATTAATTTTAATAATTACTGGTTTGAAAATGAAATTATCTAAAAGAATGAAAACCCTGCAGGAAAAATTTGATAGAAATATCGAGCATTCGCTCCTGGAAGCTATTGATGCCCTGAAGAAGAGTTCAAATGTAAAATTTGTTGAATCGCTTGACTGTGCTGTCAAGCTTGGTGTTGATCCCCGTCATGCAGACCAAATGGTACGCGGTACTGTTTCCCTGCCCCATGGCACCGGTAAAGAAGTAAAAGTACTTGTTGTTGCTAAAGGTGCTAAAATCCAGGAAGCTCTGGATGCTGGCGCAGATCACGCTGGTTATGAAGATTATCTTGAAAAGATTAAAGGCGGATGGGCTGATGTTGACGTTGTTATCGCTGCTCCAGATGTGATGGCTGATCTTGGAAAACTCGGTAAAATACTGGGTCCAAAAGGATTAATGCCTAATCCTAAAAGCGGAACAGTTACAATGGACGTAGCAAAAGCAGTAAAAGAAGTTAAAGCAGGAAAAATTGAATTTAGGGTTGATAAAACCGGTATAGTGCATGTATCGGTAGGAAAACTCTCTTTTGATACAGAAAAATTAGTAGAGAATGCACGTTCTTTTCTTGGAACCATTGTTAAATTGAAACCCGCTACTGCAAAAGGGCAATATATAAAATCGATATATTTATCGAGCACAATGGGTCCCGGATTGAAAATCAATAAAGAAGAAGTAGCAGCTTAAGAGTTTATTACGCACAAATAAATGCTTCAAGCCGATATCATGATTTAGAAACCTGATAACGGGAGTAATATGAATAAAACAGAAAAAGCCGAAATGATTAAAGAAATAGCCGATTTAATAAATGCTTCTACGGCTGTTTATTTAACTGATTTCAACGGAATTAATGTGGAGGATATAAACAACCTTCGCAAACAGTTCCGCAAAGAAGGGGTGAACTACCGGGTATTTAAAAATACTCTGTTCAAACGGGCATTAAACGAAACTGGAAAATACGAAAAACTTGGAAACCACCTGGTTGGAATGACAGGATTCGCATTTACAAAGGATAACCCCGTTGCCCCGGCAAAAATTATTAAAAAATACTTTGATGAAAAATCAAAGCTGCCATTGAAAGCATGTTATATTGAATCAGCTTACTATCCTGGTGATAAGTTAAATGAAATTGCTTCATTACCGACAAAAGCTGAAATAGTAGCCGGCATTCTTGGCAGTATTAATGCTCCAATATCCGGTATAGTTGGAGCCATCAATGCGGTTATGCGTGATTTAGTAAGTGTAATCGACGAAATCTCTAAAAAAGAAGCCGCATAAAACCATTTTAAGAAAAAAACAATTAGGAGTATTAAATGACTGAAAAAGTATCAGAAATCGTAGAAAAAATTAAATCGCTTTCATTAATGGAAGCCGCAGAATTAAAGAAGGCACTTGAAGATGAATTTGGCGTATCAGCAGCAGCCCCGATAATGATGGGCGCTGTAGCTGCCGCTCCTGCCGCTGCACCTGTTGAAGAAAAAACCGAATTTGACGTTGTTCTTACTTCAGCAGGCGAGAAAAAAATTAATGTTATTAAAGTTGTTAGAGCACACACAGGCTTAGGACTTAAAGAAGCAAAAGACCTTGTAGACGGTGCTCCTAAAGTAGTAAAAGAAGGTATTACGAAGGAAGAAGCAGAAAAACTTAAAAAAGAACTTGAAGAAGCCGGCGCTGGCGTCGAAGTTAAGTAGTTTTTTCTTTTTTCTTATTTATATATATCCCATTTCACTTGAAGTGATAAGACGGTGAAGTCCGTCTTATCGCTTTTTGTATTATTTGAAACCTAAGAATGAAAGTTCAAGTTTGGAAGAGAAACCGTTCATAATCTGGAGATTAAACATTGGATAATCAAAGAATTTCCTTCGGAAAAATTAAACCGATAATTGATATACCCGACTTATTAGCAATTCAGAAAGATGCTTTTGAAGAGTTTTTACAGTTAAGCGTCCTTCCCTCTGATAGAGAAAACAAAGGGTTGCAAGCAGTTTTTACATCTAATTTTCCTATTTTTGACAACAAGGAGAATTATAGACTCGATTTTATAGAATATCATATCGAAAAACCCCGCTATTCCATTACGGAATGCCTTGAAAAAGGGCTCTCTTTTGCTGCCCCGCTGAAAGCAAAATTACGCCTTTCTACAAAAGATCAGGAGACAGAAGAATTTGTAAGTTCGGTTGAACAAGAAGTCTATCTTGGCAATCTTCCTTTTATGACGGAGCAGGCTACTTTCGTTATTAACGGAGCCGAAAGAGTAATTGTATCCCAGTTACATCGTTCTCCAGGAGTCGCCTTCTCTCAAACAGTTCATCCAAACGGAACGCCCCTATACTCCGCAAGAATTATCCCGTTCAAAGGGTCCTGGGTTGAATTTGCTACAGACATTAACCATGTTCTATTCGTCTATATTGATAGAAGGAAAAAATTCCCATCAACTACTCTATTAAGAGCATTGGGATATGAAACGGAAGATGAAATTTTAGAATTATTCGGATTGGTTGAACATGTTGATGTTAGTAATGTCGACCTTAGTGAATATGTGGGAAGAGTAATTGCCGGTGATGTTTTCGATATGTCAACCGGTGAAATTTTTCTTCCACGCGAAACAGAATTAAAAGAAGAAGACCTCGAAAGAATTAAAGAAGCCGAAGTTGATGTTATTAAGTTTATCCCGCGGGATATAAATAGCGACAATAACTTAATATTAAACACACTTAAAAAAGACCCGGCTCATACAAAAGAAGAAGCTTTACTCGCTATTTATAGACAGCTTAGAACTGGTGAAGCTCCTGATCTTGATACTGCACAAGGTTTAATCGATAAGTTGTTTTTTAATGACAAGAGGTATGACCTTGGCGAAGTAGGTCGTCATAGAATGAATGACAAATTAAAATTAAACGTTCCTGAAACTACAACAATCCTTACAATTGAAGATATTCTTGAGATAATGCGGTACATGATCCGTATGAGAGAAGGAATGGAACCTTTCGACGATATCGATCACCTCGGTAATAGAAGAATCAGAACTGTAGGAGAACAACTTCAGCAGCAGTTCAACGTAGGTATTGCCCGTATGTCCAGGACAATAAAAGAAAGAATGAATATTCGCGATGCCGAAAGTTTTACTCCGCAGGAATTGGTTAATGCAAGAACAATAAGCAGCGTTATTAACGCTTTCTTTGGAACTAACCAGTTATCCCAGTTTATGGACCAAACAAATCCGCTTGCAGAGTTAACGCACAAAAGAAGAATGTCCGCATTAGGACCAGGCGGATTAACACGTGAACGCGCCGGATTTGAAGTTCGTGACGTTCACTATACGCATTATGGTCGTCTTTGTCCGATTGAAACTCCTGAAGGTCCGAATATCGGTCTTATTTCATCTTTGACAATTTATTCGAGAGTTAATAAATACGGATTTCTTGAAACTCCTTATAGAAAAGTTGAGGATGGAAAAGTTTCGGATGAAGTTGTATATCTTACAGCAGAGCAGGAAGACATTTTTACTATTGCACAGGCAAACGCACCCCTAACTGAAAAGAATGAATTTGTTAACGAAAGAGTAAAATCGAGACTAAAAGATGAATACCCGATTGTTCATCCGCACCAGGTTCAGTTTATGGATGTTGCCCCCGCACAGATTGTAAGTGCAGCAGCAGCGTTAATTCCGTTTCTTGAGCATGATGACGCTAATAGAGCTTTGATGGGCTCCAACATGCAGCGCCAGGCTGTTCCTTTAATGTCGCCCGAAGCCCCGATTGTAGGCACCGGGTTTGAAAAAACAATTGCATACGATTCGAGAGCAATTATAATTGCAGAAGGTGATGGTTTTGTAGAATATGTTGATGCTGATAAAATAATTGTAAGATACGACCTTGATCCCAAATCGAATGAAGCCTTAACAAGTTTCGATGATGTAAAAATTGTTACATACAATCTTATTAAGTTTTCCGGTACAAACCAGGAAACATCAATTACTCAAAAACCGGTTGTTAGAACCGGGCAAAAAGTATCTAAAAATGATGTTCTTGCAGATGGTTGTTCTACACAGAACGGCGAGCTTGCGCTTGGAAGAAATGTTCTGGTTGCTTTTATGCCTTGGAGAGGTTATAATTTTGAAGATGCTATTATATTAAATGAAAAT
>DAIRET010000139.1:0-7949 GCA_036795455.1 Ignavibacteriaceae bacterium | reverse complement strand
CCCCGAAGTAACAACCCCGGCTTGCAATGAAAGAAGCTGGGTAAAACTTGAAACAGGAAGTGATTCGATTTTATCACGGCTGATTACCGATATACTGCTTGTTAAATCTTTTTGTATCATTGAGGCTTTCGCCGTAACAACAACTTCACCGACTTCAATCGACTGCGGTTTCAAATCAACGGAAAGTTGGGTTGTTTGATCAACAACAATAACTACATCTGTGTATATAATTCCTTCGTAGCCGATATAACTAACTTTAACATTATACCGACCGGGCGGAATGTTCAGTATTACATACTCCCCTTTTGCATTAGTGGCTGCACCGAAGTCAGTTCCTTCAATTGTTATATTTGCACCTATAAGCGGTTCGTTTGTTTGAGCATCTTTAACAACTCCGACAAGTTTTCCCGTTGTTCCGGCATATAAAAGGAAAGGGATTATAATTAATAAAGGAAACACTTTTTTCATTTTAATCCTCGCTAATAATCTGGTTTTGATCAATCATAATTTTCTCGCTCTCTTCCAGGACTTCTTTGGCTCTCGTCTTAGTTTTTAGTGCACACGCAGTTGCAATAGCATTTATAACTACCGATATTGCAGCAAATGAATTTGTGAACAACATGTTCTCGCTTTTTACTATGAGGTTTGCCTTTGTATGATAAGTAATCGGTGAAGCGTTACGGTTCGTAATTGCTATTACATCAATACTTTTTTCATTTGCAAATTGAGCAACTTCAATTGTTTCTTTTGAATATGGCGGAAACGAGAAGAGTATCACCAAATCTCTCTTTTTCATAAACAATACCTGCTCGTGAAATAGAGTATGCGTGTGTTTTAATACGGATGAGTCGATTCCAACTTGAGTAAGCTGGTATGCAAGAATTTCAGCTAATAAGTATGAAATCCCAAGTCCTGCAGTGAATACCCTGTCTGCTTTTAATATTCTATCGATAACTTTGTTGAAAGTCTTTCTTTCAATCTGATTTAATGTGTTGTTAATGTTTTGAATATCAACGTTGGCAACTTCAGTAAGCAAGTCTTCTTCGGCTTTATGCTTATCGAACAGGGTAAAGAAAGCTTTATTATTTAATTGATCCTGGAAAGACTCTGCTATTGCATCCCGTAACTCGCTGAAACCTTCAAAACCTACACGCCTTGCAAACCTGACAATAGAAGCACCGCTAATACCTGTATTTTTCGAAATGTCCTGTACATTAAGAAATGGAATGCTGTCGAAGTTATCTATAAAATAGTCGGCAGCTTTTTTATGATTCCGGGGAAGTAGTTCATACTTCCCCTTAATCATATCTTTTATTTTTTTGTACCTATCCATACAACCTTGACAGATTATTTCATCAAAGTCATTTTGCGCGAAAAGACCTGTGAGCCGGTTTGCAGTGCATAAACGTAAACACCCGAAGGTAATCCGGAAGCATCGAAACTAAATTGATAAGTTCCTGCTTCATACAATCCTTTTGCGAGTACCGCAACTTCCTCACCCATCATGTTGAATACTTTAAGAGTAATATCAGCTCTTTCAGGAAGTCCGAATGTAATATTTGTTGTCGGGTTAAATGGATTAGGATAGTTCTGCTCAATTGTAAATTTATCCGGTGCAAAAGTATTGATAACCTCTATTTCATCGTAATAAGTAGCGGTTCCATCGAAGTCAATTTGTTTTAACCTGTAGATAAATTTTTCCGAAGGAGTACCGGAAATATCATCTACCAGGGTATAATTCTGGATCTCGGTAGTTGTTCCCTTTCCTTCTCTATAACCGACAGTCAACCAGTTCGGATTATCATCACTTTTTCTTTGAACTTCAAATCCAAGGTTATTTAACTCCGATGCAGTTGACCACTCTAACATAACTTTATTGCCTGAAAGTCTTGCATTAAACGAAGTAAGTTCAACCGGAACAATCAAGTTATATTTCAACTGGCATGTTGCCATATTAGCTATACAAGCAGCTTGATCGGCACCTAGAGAAATTCCGAAATAGAAATCAACCGCTTCACCCGGATTAATATTAACGGCATTTTGTCCGAGTACAGCAACAGCACCGTCAACTCCGGCAGTTAACGGAGCATCAAATGAATTTTGAGTAAGCCATTGGTAATAGAGAGCATCATTTCCGTAGTCGCTAACCCATTGAAGAGATTTTAGAGCTGTTTGTGCTCCCGAAAAGAATTTAATACCTGCCCAGCCGGTTTTATTCATAAGAACCATTTGCGAAGCAGCATTCCATTGAACAGTTTCACCGCCGTAGCTGCCGTCAATCTGCGGAATAGATTCCAAACCAATCCATGCATTAATCGCATTGGTTTCATTATTCTTGACGTTCATTTTTGCAAGAATGTATGCCCCTCCGTTCCAACCGTATAGGTTGATTGCAACTTCTACATTCGGAGGAAGATTTGAGTATGTATTGTTAATTGTGCTCGTTACTTCAAAGTCGCTTAATAGAGGTGAAGCAACAGTTGCAGAATTAATAAGTCCGTTTTGATCTTCATTGTAATCAAAAACCTGAGTTGAACTTACACCAACCAGTACGGAAATTCTGTCGATAGCGCGTGTTGTTAGGTTATCGGAAAAAATACGGGTTCTTCCGCCGTTGCTTTGAGTTACACCGATTCCACCGGTATAATAACTTTGAGCAATGCTATCCGTAATAAGCACGGATGAAATAATTAAAACAAAAAGAAAAGAAACAAGTTTTTTCATTGTACACCTTTATTGATTATTTGATTAATGTCATTTTCTTTACTTCAGAATAGCTGCCTGCAGTAATTCTGTAGAAGTACATTCCGCTTGTTAATGAATTTGCATTAAACTGAACGGAATGGTTCCCTGCTGTTAAAATTTGATTCACCGGGTTTGCAACTTCATTACCTAAAACATCATATACTTTTAATGTTACATACTCTGTTTTCGGTATTTGAAATTGAATCGTTGTAGCCGGATTAAACGGGTTTGGATAGTTTTGTTCGAGCTTGTATAAATTCGGTATCGAACCGGAATACTCATCAACAATATCTGTAATTGTTTCATACTTAACTTTTGCCAGGTCCATATTCGATACCATTTCAGCTTCATTGGCACCAATCGATATACCCACCCAGAAGACCTCCTCTCCGTCAACCGGAATAGTAACTGAATCCTTCGAGAAAAAGGTAACCGCACCATCTCCACCTGAATCCAGCAGAGTATCAATCTGTCCATAAGTCAACCATCCGAAAAGATCCGAATTGACATCATTATATCCTTCGTACCATTCTATCATTTTCAAATTTGTCATATCATGCGATAACAGTTTATAACCCACAAATGTAGATGCTGGTAAACGGAACATAGAAATAATTTTTGAATCCGGCAGATACTTTACTGTCTCCAAACCATAACTACCGTCTATCCTCGCAATTATTTCCATCCCAAGTACTGCGTTCTGTGTAGAGGTTTCACGATTTTTTACTGTGAACTTTACAAGTACATAACCTTCTCCACTCCAGCCATAAACATTATGATGGACAAGGAAATCCGGTGAACCGCCGGTAGTATCATATGTATTGTTAACCGAGCCTGAGATTTCATAATCACTTAAAAGCGGGTTCTCAACATTTTTAACCGTGTCTTCCGGTTCTGCCGACAATTTATAACTGAATACAATATTCTCGTTTACACCGGCAAGAAATGAAGATCGGTCAATCTGTTGTGTACCCGCAAGAGTTTCTTTAATTACCCTAACCCGTCCGTAGGAATTCATAGTAATCGCTATTTTCCCTGTTTCAAATGATTGTGAATACATCTCTTCGGTTACAAAAGAAATAACGAGAAGAGTAACAATAAGTAGAAATTTAAGCTTCATTAAAGCCTCCTTTTTGTTTTGTTGATAAAATCAATTCCACCCCATCAAGTTCGGCGGAATTAGTAATATGAATCCTAAAATGAAAAACATAATCATTAGCGGTAAAACCCACTTAGCCCATTTATCCCATGGAACTTTTGCCATTGATAAAGCCCCCATTGTAACTGCTGAAGTCGGGATAATAATATTTGTGTACTCACCGAATTGAAAAGCAAGTATAGCGGTTTGCCTTGATACACCGGCTAAATCGGCGAGAGGAGCCATTATCGGCATAGTAAGTGCAGCCTGCCCGCTTCCCGAATGAACAAAGAAATTTATAATTGCTTGAACAACAAACATCTTCTGCGAAGCGAATACAGATGATGAAGATTCGATAAACGGTGATAACCCGTATAAAATCGTATCGATTATCTGACCATCCCTTGAAATTACTAGTGTGGCTCTTGCAAGTGCAATAATGAATGCAGTACCTACAAGGTCTTTCGCTCCCTCAATAAAACTCTTTATAATTTCTTCGCTTTTTAGTCCACCGATAATTCCGACTACTATTCCCATGATAAAAAACATTGCAGCGATCTCTTCGATAAACCAATGAAACTCCACTACACCAACTACAAGCATTATTAAAGATACTACAAATGCAAGCAGTACAATTATATGACGAAATGAGAATGCTCCCGAGTTGTTGTATACTTTATCGAAATTTTCATTTTTTTTGCGTTCGTTATCTTCACTGTAGGTTGGGCTTAATGTAGGGTCTTTTGATATTTTTTTCACGTAATAGAGAAGAAAAAAAATTGCAACCAGAGTAGAAATAAACCAGCAAATTACTCTGTATCCTACTCCCGAAAAAAGCGGTACATCTGCAATTCCCTGTGCAATCCCCACATTGAACGGGTTAAGAAATGCACTAGCAAACCCAACGTGTGCTCCAACAAGCGGTATTGCTACTCCGATAATTGAATCATAACCGAGTGCGAGGCAAATAGGAACTATGATCAGTACAAAAGGAATAATCTCTTCATTCATTCCGAATGTAGCTCCACCGAGAGAGAACATACCTAGCAATACAGGAATGAACATCACCCGAAGAGCTTTAGAGCTTTTGTGAGCTTTTGCAAGTTTGTTGATTAAAGAATCAATCGCTTTTGTTCTTGCAAGCACATTGAAAGCACCACCTACAATCAATACGAAACCGATTATTAACCCTGCTTCAACAAATCCTTTTAACGGAGAAATGAACAAAGCGAAGAAACCTTGCGGGTTGCTGTCTACATAATGGAAAGAATTTTGAACAACTACTTCCCTACCGTTAAGAATTGTACGCTCATATTTACCTCCGGGAATAATCCAGGTCATTATTGCGATTATTATCAACAACGAGAATATCAGCAAATATGTATTCGGAACCTTCAGTTTGAATTTCTTTGGTGTACTGTTCATTTAACTACTTCCGCGGTTAATAAATTAAACTTCGAACCACTTGTTAAAATGTGCATTTTAATCCCCTCGGCACCAAGATTACCATTCACATCACGGTTAATATTCTTAGCCCCGGTAGCATCAAAAACGATTACCTGGTTTTCTCCTAAAACTTCGAATGTATTATCAGGTTTCACTATTATTGCAGTTGATTCGTCAATTCCGATTCCATGTAAAGAAGGATTTTCGATAATTAGTGAAATAAGCCGGTTGAGTCTTTTCCTTTTGATAAAGTGCTGGTCGATTATTGCAGTAGTTATAAATCCGAAACCCTGCTTAATTTCAATATTTTTTTCCTGAATTGAAATGAATGAAGCAGATGAGTCTTTGTTAATTAATTCGTTCCCGGTAAGCATGAGCTCACTCATAACGGCAGCCCCGGCACTTGTACCGCTTACAACTCCGCCGTTATTATAAATCTCTTTTATCCTTGTAAGGAGTTTGCTGTTATTCAATACTCTTGTAAGATTACTCTGGTCTCCGCCGGAAAAAAATACGCAGTTTACAGTGTCAAACTTTCCAATAACTTCATCCGAGTTGACGAGTGTAGAATCAAGAACAATAAACCCAGTGTTTCTACAACCGAGCTTTTGAAATTCTTCCTTTTGCTCGGCACCGACTTCAAAAGGTATTGAACTTGCGTTCGGAATAATCATCACTTTTGCATCATTTCCTCCTGCAAGTGTGATTATTTCCTTCATTATTGTATCGGTTCTTTCGCCGCCTCCTATTATCACAAGATGCCCTTTGCTCTGCGGAAAAAACAGCAGGGTCGAACTAATAAAAAAGAGTAATGTAAATAGTAATCTCATAGTAAATTCTCTTTGTTTGAAAACTCAACCATAGCATAACGACTCAGTATTATGCTTCCTCAACTAATTGAGGTTTATTACCCTGTTATGTATTAAATCAAAAAACTATTTCATTTTTATCAAATTGGATGCGATTTCAGCAGTTCGAATCAAATCCTCAATTAAAATGAATTCATCAACTGAGTGAGGATTTTGAGCCCCGATACCGATGTTCACTGCTTTTATTCCTTTGGCATTCAAAGAATTTGCATCACTACCACCGAAAGAAATAACCGGTGTTGCTTCAATCCCCGTTGCTTCGATTGCCTGCTTGATTTCAAGAATTACTTCATCTTCAAGCAAATGTGAATACGGTTCAAAGTCCCAATAATCTGTAAATGTTACACTGGCATTCAATTTATCAGCTTCTTTTTCAAAAGTTTGTTTTATCTCGTTTGATATTATTTCAACGGTATCGGTATTGAATGAACGAATTTCACCGTCGATTATACATTTTTCAGGAACGATGTTAATTCCGCCCCCACCCGAAATCCTTCCGATGTTCACGGTTGTATCTTCGTCTATTCTTCCCTGGCGGGTTTTCGAAATTGCATTGGCAGTAACCGCGATTGAATTAATTCCCTTTTCAGGCTCAATCCCGGAGTGAGCCGCTTTTCCTTTTACAACAATATTAAAAGTTTTTGCCCCGCAAGAAGAATAAATAAATTTACCGGGACGGTATGAAGAATCAAATACAAATCCCCTTTTGATATTACTGTTAAGCTCAATATTTTTTGAACCTCCAAGTGTAGTTTCTTCGCATGTTGTAAACGCAACCGTAAAGTCTCTTAAGTTTATGTTTTCTTTTTTTGCTTTTTCAATCGAATAAAGAATAGCTGCAATACCGGCACGGTTATCGGAGCCGAGTATTGTTGTTCCGTCGGTTACAATTCTATCATCCATCACTATTGGATTAATCTTTTGTGTTTCAGCAGCAGTATCCATATGGGACAATAAAAGAAAATCTCCACCAGTACCGCATCTGCAAATTACGTTGCCTGTATTACTATTTGTTTTAATATATGAATTGTCTTGGAAGGGATTATAGTTTAAGGAAGAAAGAAACGTTTTAATATAGTCTGCGACCGGTTTTTCATTGCCGGAAAGTGCATTTATCCTTACAAGATCGATAAAGATATCTATTAATCTTTGATGCTCCATATGAAATTTCCATTTCAGAATGATAAATAATTGAAACGCTTGTTGCAGATATAAAGATTTTTTTTCTAATAGTCAAGTAAAATCGGGAAGGTTTTTAATCTTTTTTTCGGATGGGCGCTACCCACTTTCCCGGTAAAGTCCTTAAACTTATACCAAAAAAGTGGGCAACAAAGTATTATATAACGGATTATTGCTTTTTAATACTATTTAAAAAACCCTGGAACATCGTTTTTCCCCAGCTTGGGTGCAACTCACTTTCAGGGACAAATTCTTCAAACTTTCTTAAAGCGTTATCAAAATATGGTTGTGCAGCTTTTTCTCCTCCTCCAAATTGTTCCGGCATATAATAAACACTCATTCCTATTAAGTACTCAGGGCGCGGGTTTAATGAATCCAGCTCAATTGCTTTTTTCAAATAAGTATCCGATAGCTGCCCGTATTTCATCCAGCGGTTCATAGGATCAATTTGTAATCTTGCCTGGTTAGCCATTCCTTTAACCGTGAAAATTTCCGAGTTATCAGGTTTAATCGAATCCGCAATACTTATGAACCCATCTGCTTTATCAAGATACATATCTTTGCTATCGGGG
>DAIRET010000321.1:0-1570 GCA_036795455.1 Ignavibacteriaceae bacterium | reverse complement strand
TAATTACCCCGATTTTTGTTTTAGCATCATTTACTTTATTAAACTGGTTTTCAAAATCATCAAGTTTATTTATTGTATCATTCACCGATAATAAGTAGCCAATATCAAGTAAAGCTCCTACTTCACCATACTTAAAGAGTGATTTAATAAGATCGGGCTTTTTCTCAGCTGTAAGCGGACTAACCATAAAGTTAGCTTTTACTTTTTCAGCATTCAAAACTGGAAATAGGTTTCTTATATACTCTTCATTTTCGGATAAAGTCGGAACAAGAATAGCCGCAGCGTCGTATTCATTAGGCCAATCTTTTACGAAACCAATTGGACGATATAGTAACCAGTTCATACTGTTCTGGAATAACCTGTCGAAAAAGATAAAATCTTCCTGAATTCCGATTACGGAATTTAGCTCAAAACCCATCCAAACAAATCTGCCTTTACCATAAGTACCGTGAACTATACCGGCACTTTTCCTGATTTCTTCTCTTACAAGTCCGGCTTCCATTCTGTAATTGTACCAAAAACTGACTTGAATTGTTCTCGGTTCAAGAACTTCAACGGCTATCGGACGATCCCATGTTGCGATTTTTAATGGAAACCCGGTTGGTATGTTTGCAGTAATTGGAAGATTCCCTCTTAAAGTATGGATTCTTGTCAATCCATCTTCCTTTTTAAGGTCTTTAACAAAACTAATCCCGAATACCTCGGTAGCAAATTGCCATCCTCTCCACTTACCGCCTGCTGAGTATGTACCGGTTCCTCCGGTTGCGAAAATTGAACCGCCGTTATCAATAAACCTTTTAATACTTATTACCTGCTCATCATTTAAGACTTGTATGCCGGGCAATACAAGCAACGAATAAGAATAATGTTTTCCTTTCTCAATGTCTTCATCGTAGATTATATCGAAACTGATTTTTGATTGTTGTAAAAACTTTTGCCATGTAATTATATTGTCATTCAACCATGTACTTCCTGCTGGCAGCCTGTTTTCAGTAAACTTGGAATATAGAATAGCAACTTTAGGTTTAGAGGTTTCAAAAAGATTAGATACTGCAGTAACAGAAGGAACGGACTTCGATAAACTGAATTTGCCGTATACTCCCTTTAACACAAAAATATAAATAACAATTGATGCTAATATTAGAAGTAACCCTAAGGCTACTATAAGAATAGAGTTTACAGTAAAAGCCTTTTTACCGTTCATCTCCACTTTAATGCTCCTTGTTTCTTAGTTTCTTCCTTTGTAGAGACATAACCTTCGGAAGTATACTTCATAAATTTTTGATCGGTCAAAGAACCCGGGGCAGCCTGTCCCTGGATTGCTCTTCTTGGTTTTTCAGTTTTTGCCGCAACAAAAGGTTTGGCTGCAGTGTATGGAGACTGCATCGGTTGTTTTGCTCCTACACCCTGTTTAACGAATATTGGTTCAACAGAGGGTTTATACGCCGGAACTTTCGGCTGTTCATAAATTACCTGTCCCGCAGGAAGAGGACTTTCAACGGTAACCTGTTGTTCAAGAGCCTCGGGAGTAAGCAGTTCAGCCTGTACAGTGGCGGGCTGGGCAACTTCA
>DAIRET010000138.1:0-8081 GCA_036795455.1 Ignavibacteriaceae bacterium | reverse complement strand
GAAATATTGAATATCTGGTCAAAATCACCTGTGCTATTGGCAATCCAGAAGTTTTGCCCGTCGTGCGTTAACCCTGTAGCAAAACGGTTTGATGCAGTACCCCCGATTGGTGTCGGCGTTGCAAACTGCGGGGTCCATGTTTTTGAAGTAGAATTGTAAATAAATACGCTATCAATGCTTGTATCGTTGCAATACAATTGACCGGCAACAAATACAATTCCTCTAACTTCAGCACCGGGTGTTTGAATGGTATCGAGTACTGTTCCGTTATTCGGGTCAAGTTTGAAAACATAACCTGCACTATTAAGTCCGCTTACTGCAAGCCATAAATAGTTGTTTTCGTATGTGATTCCACGGAAAGTTCCTCCTACTACCGGTACAGCAAATGAATTGAATACTCCTAAAGAAGCACCGCTCACATCTACTTTATAAATTGTTCTTGCAGTACCCGAAGCACAAATCCATATATCTGTTCCGTCATATGCTACTCCTTGAACACCGACACTATTAGTAACATCCGAGTAATCCCATTCTTGAACAACTGTTGTATCAGTTAACCTTATTTTGTACAAGAATCTTTGCGTTGATGTTTGGTCTGCAACCCATAGATAAGGTGTAAGTAATGTTTGTGTAACTTCAAATGCAGAGTCTAATTTTGCAGTTACACCATCAGGATTTGTAACTATAACATCCCTTTTGCTGGCAGTTGTACTTGAAGAAATTGTAATGTTTGCTCTTAGCTGGGTGTTCATAATAAAGGTAACAGAGTTAACTGTAATTCCCGTACCGAAATCAGCAGTAAGATTAGCCCCGGGTTTAAAACCTGTACCGTAAATTTCGACATCCATTGTCGAACCAATTAAACCGGTGTTGGGTGAAACCGCAACAATTGTCGGCAGTAAACCTTTTCTTACATCAACATTACTCCAGACAATAGGACCCGGTTCCGAATAAGGCAAATCAAATTGATCAAGCACCAATCCCTTGTAAGAAACTTTGTAAAGAATGTCCGATACATCGCTGCTGTTAATAAGCCAGAAGTTTGCCCCGTCATGCGTAACACCTGCTATATAACGGGTAAAATTACCTCTTGGTGGAGTTGGAGTAGAAAATAGTGTATCGAAGTATGGTCTATCATACCTGAAAAAATAAACAAAATCTTTTTCAACATCGGAATAATAAAGACCTGTATTAGGACCTCTATTATAGACATCGGTATAAGCAGTAACAAAACTCAATCCTCTCGGTTCGGGGGAGGGGACTTCAATTTCCGAACGAATTGCACCATCAACGGGATTAAGTTCATAAAGCGTTGCCGGTGTTTTGTAAGTAGTTGAACCGCTGTTAAGCGCCCACAAACTATTTCCGTCCCAAGCAATATCCCTTACAGTTCCCCGTTTTTGAGGTGGAGCATCAAATGTTTTTATTACAACAAGACTATCGCCTGAGGCATCTATTTGGAAGATTTTGTCCGTAGTTCCCGCAGAGGAAATCCAAAGAAACTCCCCGTCGCATGTTATTCCCTGGGTACTTGTTCCTTCAATAGTTGAAGTCAATTCCCATCTTTTTAATTCTCTTAGCTGCGCATCCATCATTATTAATGAATTTGATGCTCTTTCAAGGAGGTAGAAATAACCTCCTCTTGGATTGACCAAAGAATCTTCGTCTCCGTCATAATCCAACAAGTTACATCCTTGTACAAGGAGAAAGACCAGCGTTAAGCCGATAATTGAACGATTAATGAATGTTGTTGCTTTTTTCATTTTGCCTCTAATACATTATATACTTTATTTTAAGAGAGTGATTTTTTTTGTTTGAGTGAAAAATTTATTCCGAATTTGCACTAAATAAACTCCGCTTGAAAACCCATTAAGATTTATATTTACCGAATGCCTGCCTGCTTGATAATCCTTTTCAGCCTCCGAAAACATTACTTCACCTATCATGTTGAATACTTTCAAATCAATGTTCATTTTTTCTTTTAGGTCGAAGGTTATTGTAGTTGAGTTGTTGAAAGGATTTGGGAAGTTTTGATGAAGCAGTGCAGATTCTATTCTATTAAAATTATTCTCTTCTTTTCTAATCAAGGTTGTAGTTCCGTGAATATTCTTCATAGCTTGAATAGCTTTATCCGTATTTGATGTTGAATTACGGATGTAGTATTCAAATTCGACATGAACAAACAACTTCCCGTTTTGGTTTGACCATTGTCCCTGTGTGTTTGTAGTCGCTCCCAACCGCCAGAGAGAAGAATAAGTTGAATAGCTGAATACCCCGGAAGTGAATCCTTGAGATTCAAACTGGCTTTGCAAATTAAAAAAAGAAGATGGTGGAAAAAGAGTACTGTTGCTTATAACAATGTCAGGGTATTCTGAATAGATTGTGTTGTTTTTATTGAAACCATGTATCTGTATTGCTATGGGTGTTGCTATTGTTTTGTGTGCGGTGTGAAAAACGGATTGAGTAACATGTGCCATATCGGAAGATGAATCACTGTTTGCGTACCTATGAGTACCCGCCATCAGAAACCACGAAGCGTTCATTCGCGTAAATGCTTTTATTCCAAGCTTCCAGGAGTATGTGTCCCATACCGGGTGAGGTGCTTCAATGGAAAGACTATCGCTGCTATTCGGGAAAGATATCAAAGTTCCCCACCCTTTTGATACGGGAAGTTTTTCTTTAATTATGTAGAATACTTTATTCGAGCCGGCATCTGTAAATCTAATGAATTCGTAATTGTAGGGTGTAAGTTTTTCCTGAATTGCAGAATAATTCCCGGTTTTTAAATCATTTATCACTGATTGAAATTGCAGCAACTCATGGTTTGAAGGGATTACAAATGCATTAGTCCCTGAACCCGGTATAGCTTCCCTGATTGTACTGATCAATTCAACAATATCCCCTGTTTGATTTACCTGGCTGTATACAGTTTGAGAAAAAAATAAAAGCAGCCAAATAAAATATTTGGCTACTTTAACACTATAAGGATTGATATGTTTTTTCTTTTTTCTTTTCATTCTTTTAAAAATTTGAATAAATCGGGATTATACTCATATTTTGATAATGCCGTTGATGAAAGAGGAGCATACGGTTTAATTATATTTCCGATTGATTCTATTTCGTTTTCACTTATTACTGCTCTTGAAACAACCGATACTTTAATTTTCATATCATTGTACTTACCCACATTATCATCCAGAACCATCGCATTAATCATCGCCGAGTTCGGGTTTAATACTTTGACTTCACGGTTTGCTGATTCATTTAATGATTTTTGAAATGCATCTAAAGCAAATCCGTAGTGCGTACAACATAAAGCTGCATAAACCGGTGAATCTTCGGAAGTCAAATTCCCTGTTGCTTCGTAAACGTATAGTTCAAGCATACCGGTAGTCGACTCTGCCCCCGGTGCATTTTGAATCTCTGTTTCAAGTCCGGGACAAGCCTGTGAAACGATCCGCTTTTCATTAATTCCGCTTTCGATAAGTTTGTTTTTATGCGATTCCGATTTAATTGTAGTTTGCGTTCCGAATAAAATTACTTCACTATTTTCATTTTTCATTGCTTCGTTGATTATCATTTCAACGCCAAAATCAACTATTCCGAGAACGGGTGTTTTTGATTCAACTGAAAACTTCGTATAAGGATAGACAACCGACAGTGTATTACATGCTATTAAAATTATATCCGGTGAGTATTTTTCTTCCATACTCAACAAAGCTTCATTAAATACTTCTGCTTTCCTTTCGGTTGAAGGAAGGGAATTGTAACCCGAACCTTTTTCAGGTAATGCATTAAAGAATATAAGCTCTACTTCTTCAAAAGTTTTTACCTCTTTTAATTTCTCTTCTACACCTGCGCAAACGGACATTCCGCCCAAACCTGAATCGGTTACTACTATTTTAATTTTCTTTTTGTTTAATATTTCTTTTAGGTCGGGATTCCCTGCGTTGTGTTGCGGATTTTGAAAGGCATACGAGAAGCTCATAAAGCCTGGGAAAAAAATAAAAGCGAGTAAATAGTATATAATTCGTTTCATAATGACATTGTCCTTTCGTGATCAAATTCAATTATGATACCAAGATAAAATGTGTTTTTTTTTCATTTATTGTACTTTTATCACACGATTAAAAGAGTAATTGTGAATAAACAGCCCGCCACCTTGTGATAAAACGACACAAGTTAATAAACTTTTATCTCAATTCAATTGAATTGTGAAATATTTCATGTGGCATAAACATTGCCTATTTTCAGTATTGAATTTTGTAGAACCGATAAAGTGTTTGTAAAAAGTTGAACTTCTGTTATTTTAGGGTTATAAGAAAAGAAAGCAAAATAATATGCTGAATTATAACCTTAATAAAAGACCGTTTGTAATTTTTTTAGTTTTTGCAGTCGTTATTGTTGCAATTACTTTCGGAGTAATTGAATTATTGAGCTCCTGGAAACGGGATATAATCGAAGGGAAAAAAGTACTAACGGAAGTTGTTGTTGAAAAACTTGATAAAGCTGCAGAAATTTTCATAGATAGTTTGTACAACAGCAATTTTTTCAACCAGGATTCCATTCCGAAGAAAAAACTTGATTTCCTTGATAAAAGATTAAGACAGATAACCGAAGAAGAACTAATTCACCTTCCTGGTATTGAAGGAGGATTCTATTTTAGTAATTTAAACGAATTTTACGGATACGGCTTCCCGACTTCGCCACCGCCGAAACCGGCTTTCGGACCTCCCCCCCGTTCATACAATATTATAAAAGAACAGGTTCTATCCTCAATCGGAAATGATTCTTTAATAATTGATGTTCACTCTTTCGACCCGGCAATTTTTCCGCTTGCCTCTAAACCGACTAAAGTAAATTCAATTATCGTAGGAGCAGCATGGGCAAGGGTTCACGTTGAAAGGGATTTACCGGCTCTAAAACTAAACCAGGTTATTCAAATTGCAGGCATCTTTTCTCTTGTTGGATTTTTTATCGCTCTGTATGCGGCAGTCAGATTAAGAAAAAGAATGGAAAATATTAAGTTCGGGCTGCAATATCTTGAAAAAGATACTTCATTCAGATTTGAAAAAATGCCCGGCGTGTTCGGATTTATCGGTAGTTCGATAAATAAACTTGTAACACAACTGACTGAGTATCACAACCAGAAACAATATCTTGAACGAGAATTGTACCAGCAGGATAAACTTGCCACACTTGGTAAACTAATCGCAGGTGTAGCTCACGAGGTGAAAACCCCGCTTGCAATAATAAAGACTAGAATCCAGATTTGGCAGCATGAATTAAAGAAGAAAGAAAGAGACCCGGATAAAGAGGTTATTTCAATAGAAACCATGCAGCTTGTTGTTAATGAAATCGACCGGTTGACCAAACTTGTAAAAAGACTTTTGGTTTTCTCTAAACCCGTATCGGATAAATTTCAACCGGTAAACATTACAAAACTTTTAATGCAGACAATTTCTTTATTCCAGATTGAGAACAACCAGGATGTAAAAATCATTACTACGTTCGATAAAGATGCACCTTTAATAAAATGTGATCCGAATGCAATTGAACAGGTGTTTATTAACATTCTCACCAATTCAATTGAGTCGTTCCAGGGTAAAGGCGAATTAAGAATAACAACAATGCTGAACCGCGAAAACAATACTTTAATAATTGATATTACTGACGATGGTCCAGGTATACCTTCCGATATTGCCGATAAGATTTTCGACCCGTTCTTCTCAACAAAACAAAACGGTGTAGGGCTCGGATTATCAATTGCTTATGAAGTAATTAAAGCACATAAAGGGAAAATTATTTTTAAACCGATTGCCCCGAATGGAACTTCATGTATAATCGAATTGAATCTAAACTAAATCATGAAAAAAAATAAGAACATACTTGTTGTTGATGATGAAGCCTCAATGCGAAAAAACATCGGGGATATTCTTTCTCTGGAAGGGTACAATGTTTTTGAAGCTGAAAACGGGCTCGCAGGACTGGAAACAGTAAAAACAAAAAAAATAGATGTGGTACTGCTTGATTTTAATATGCCGCAGATGGATGGCTTCGCTGTTCTGTCCGAAATAAAAAAACTGTATGAAGATTTACCGGTTATTATTTTAACCGCGTATGGTACCAACGAAAGAGTTATTGAAGCAATGAAATCTGGAGCATACGACTATATGGAGAAGCCGTTTGAACTCGCAGAGTTTTTAATAATAGTTGAACGTGCAATCAAATACTCGGAGCTTTTAAGCGAAGTTAAAAAGCTTCGTACAAGAGTGTCGGATGATTCTATTTCCGAAGAGAAAGACCAGATTATCGGTAAATGTACAAACATGAAAGAGATATTAAAACTTATCGGTAAAGCTGCTCCATCGGATGCGACGGTACTTATACAGGGTGAATCGGGAACCGGGAAAGAATTGATTGCAGATGCAATCCAAAGACATTCATTAAGAAAAGATAAACCATACATTAAAGTAAACTGCGGAGCTTTTTCCGAGTCCCTACTTGAAAGTGAAATATTCGGACATGAAAAAGGAGCTTTTACAGGCGCTATCTCACAAAAACTCGGAAGGTTTGAACTTGCAAACGGCGGAACTGTTTTTCTTGATGAAATTAACAACATGCCGCATTCACTTCAGGTAAGACTCCTTAGAATTTTACAGCATCAAACATTTTACAGGGTTGGTGGTGAGATTCCGGTTCCGATAAATATAAGAATAATCGCCGCATCAAATAAAAATGTAGAAAGAGAAGTGGAGGAAGGACGGCTGAGAAAAGACCTTTATTACAGGCTCAATGTAATCCGTGTTAATATCCCTCCACTACGGGAAAGAACTGAAGATATCCCCCTGTTAATAACCCACTTTTTAAAAAAGTACAGCCCGGGTAAAAATCTTGTTGTTACTCCCGAAAACATAGACCGCTTGAAATCATATTCTTGGAACGGTAACGTAAGGGAACTTGAGAACAACATCCAGAGGGCTATCGTTATTGCACGCGATAATATTATCAATATCGAAGCAGGTATTACTGAAAATACAGGCAACATAATTGTTGACCCGTTTGATAAAATTAAAGACAAAGGCGAATCAATAAAATCCGTTATTTCGGACATTGAGAAGACAATAATTATTAAAGCGCTCGAATATACAAAGTGGAACAGAACAGAAACTGCTAAGCTGCTACAGATGCACAGGCGACTCCTTTACAGTAAAATAAAAGAGTTCAAACTGAATTCCCTAATTAAAAAACGGAAAGAATAACAAAGGAAATTGTACTTATGTTAAACGGGATTTTCTCCCCCATTACAACTCCATTTACTAACGATGAAATAGCTTTCGATAAACTGGAGGATAACCTCTCGAAATGGAATATTACTGAATTAAGCGGTTACATTGTTGCAGGCTCCAATGGTGAGTCGCCATTCCTTACAAGCAAAGAGAAAACGAAATTGACTGAATTTGTTAAAAAGAATTCTAACGGAAAAGCCGTAATTACAGGTACCGGCAGCGATTCAATTAAAGAAACAATCACAGCTACAAATGAGGCTGCTTCAGCCGGTGCTGATGCGGCACTTGTAATAACTCCTTGTTTCTTCAAAAGTAAAATGAACCAACAGGCACTAAAGGAATATTTTTCACGTGTAGCAGAAGGAATAAAAATTCCGTTGATTATTTATAACGTGCCAAAATTTACCGGCGTTCATGTTGAACCGGAAACTGTGATTGAGTTATCCAAAAATGAAAACATAATCGGTATTAAACACAGTACGGAGAATATCCCGGAAATAAGCGAGATTATTTCGGGAGTTAAACCCGGATTTTCTGTTTTAGTTGGAACCGCTTCTTTGCTTTATGCGGGATTTTCAATCGGGGCAGCCGGGGCAATTGCCGCACTCGCCAACATTTTCCCCGATGCTTGCGTTAAAATTTTTGATTTGGTTAATAAAAAGGAATATGATAAAGCAAAAGAAATCCAGATGCAGTTGACTAAAATAAACAGACTTGTAACCGCTAAATACGGTATCGCCGGGTTAAAAGCAGCAATGGATATGTTGAATCTCTTCGGAGGCAAAACAAGAA
>DAIRET010000137.1:0-8116 GCA_036795455.1 Ignavibacteriaceae bacterium | reverse complement strand
TTTGTGAAGCCACGGTTTCAGAAAAAGATCAGGATGTAAAATTATTGGTTAATAAATATGGAAAGTTCGCTTATTCAGAAGGTTGTTTCGCAGGTCTTTTTAGAGAAATCGTTACGCGATTTTTATCATAAAGAAGACACATGTAAAGGATGGGAAACCAATGTTATAACCCAGCCTTCAGCAGTAAAAAATATCGTTGATGTAGGTGCAGATAGAATTTCTGCAGGTATCGGAATCGGTGGTAGTCTTTCCGACATTAGTCTCGCAAGAATGATTGATCATACATTACTCAAACCGGATGCAACTGAAAAAGAGGTTACAAAACTTTGCGAAGAAGCAAGAAAATACCATTTCGCTTCTGTATGTGTTAATCCTGGATTTGTATCGCTTTGCAGTTCGCTTTTAAAAGGGAGTGATGTAAAAGTTTGTACAGTAATCGGTTTTCCGTTGGGTGCGACAACAACGGAAGTGAAACGGCTTGAAGCTGAGCAGGCTATTGCTAACGGTGCAACTGAAATAGATATGGTAATTAATATAGGAGAGTTAAAATCGGGCAAAACCGATTATGTATTTAATGATGTTCGCCAGGTAGTGCTTGCAGCAAAGAAATCACTTGTTGTTTGTAAAGTAATACTTGAAACAGCACTACTAACAGATGAAGAAAAAATCAAAGCATGCTTGATTTGTAAAGACGCTGGTGCGGATTTCGTAAAAACGTCAACCGGCTTTTCAAAAGGCGGGGCTACAGTGGGAGATGTTGCTTTAATGAGATTAGTAGTCGGTTCCGCTGTTGGTGTAAAAGCAAGCGGAGGAATTAGAACTAAAGAAGATGCAGAGGCTATGATTGCAAGCGGCGCCGATAGAATCGGTGCAAGTGCAAGCGTAAAAATTGTTCTTGGAGAAGAAAATAAAGGTAGCGGTTATTAATTAAGAAAGGTGCCGGTATGGAAACGAATGAAGTTGGTTTTCAGTTTCAAATCATTGTTAGAAAAATGATCAGGGAGATGCGTTTTGTAGGAATATTTTACATAATCATAGGAGCTTTCTATTGTCTTTCAGTTATCGGGTTGATTCTCGGGATACCGATAATATTTATGGGATTAAGAATCCGCGAAGCAGCAGATTACTTCAATCTTTATCTGGCAGGAAACGATATAAACCTCCTCTTCCAGGCATTTGAAAAACAGGAGCGATTTTTCTTTATTAATAAAGTACTTATCATTATTGGTATTGTAGTTTTTGTCCTAATGATAATAATTTACATCGCTTTATTTGCAATGCTTTTTTCGCAGTTTGACGATGTAATGCTAACGTAACGGATAGTTTTGGTTCTCGATATAATTCTAAATAAAAGTGATGACGGTTTTACGGCTGAGGTTCCTGCTATAAACGGATGTGAATGCTGGGCGGCTAAAGAAGATGATGCGGTTGATAAAATTGTTGAACTTGCAGCCTTCTACTTAAAGATAAAAGACTTAAAAAAACTTAAACTTGATAAAGCCAGGGTAAGCGGCAATAAACAGTACTACAAACTGGTTTTTAATAAAGAGTGAAATTGAATCCTTTCATAACTGAAAATAGAAAAAGCAAAATTATTAGTGTAGTTGAGAAGCGGCAACCCTCTGTTCATGTAGTGTTTGAAAATATCCACGACCCTCATAATGTGAGTGCCATTCTTAGAACCTGTGATGCAGTAGGAGTACCAAAAGTCTCTCTATTATACAATATCGAATCATTCCCAAGAATCGGTAAAAAGTCTTCCGCTTCAGCTTTCAAATGGATTGAAAGAGAAAAGTATAAATCTGTTGAAGAGTGTTATTCGTCATTAAAAGAAATCGGTTTTAAGATTTTTGCTTCTGCAATTTCAGAGAGAAGTAAAGACCTTTACGATTTCGATTTTACAGGAAAAGTAGCACTTGTTTTCGGTAACGAACACCGTGGAATCTCACCCGAAACTGAAAAACTTGCAGACGAGCTGTTTTACATCCCGATGCATGGTATGGTTCAAAGCCTCAACGTGTCGGTTGCCGCGGCGGTTACACTGTATGAGGTTTTAAGGCAGAGAAAGTTAGAAGGGCTTTACGATTCTACCCAATTGAATGAAGAAGAGTATAATATGCTTCTGAATAAGTATTCAAAAAGGAAGTAATTCCTTTACAATGGAAGAAAAATTCGATCATATTAATAGTATAAAAGGAGAATTATTTCTTCTAGGGGATAAATCAATTTCGCATAGAGCCGTCATCTTTTCTGCAATGGCAAAAGGGAAATCAATCATAAAAAATCTTTCCGACTCCGAAGACGTAAAATCTACTATTTCTTGCTTACAAAGTTTGAGTACTGATTTTGTTTTTAAACATGATGAAATAGAAGTATCGGGGAATGGGATATTCGGGTTTTCTAAACCGTCTTCACAACTCTATGCGGGAAATTCAGGTACAACTGCAAGGTTGTTGACCGGTTTATTATCCGCACAGAAATTCGATTCGGTAATAACCGGGGATGATTCTCTTTCTTCTCGTCCGATGAATAGGATAATTGCTCCTTTAAGGATGATGGGTGCGGATATTCGTGATAATAATTATAAATTACCTATCGAAGTAAATCCGGTAACTTTGTTGAATCATATTGTTTACAGACTTCCGGTACCAAGCGCTCAAGTAAAAAGTTGCTTGCTGATTGCCGGTTTACACTGTGAAGAAGAAACCTGCATAATTGAAGAAATTCCGACGAGGAATCATACAGAATTATTGCTCGGGTTATCATCACAAAAAAAAGAGGGAGCAAGTTATATCTACGCATCGAAAAAGAATTATCCTACAGCCGGCGAGTATAATATTCCTTCCGATATATCAACTGCTGCTTTCTTTATAGTATTGACACTCTTATCTCAAAATTCAGAATTAATTATTAAGAATGTATCTCTTAATGAAACAAGAACTGGAATTATAAATATTTTAAGAACAATGGACGGGAGCATTGAGATCATTTCGGAGAATACCTCGAATAATGAAAAGTATGGTGATTTACTCGTTCGCAGCAGTAAACTTGTAAATGTTCAGATTGAAGCAAACGTCATTCCGAATATTATAGATGAAATTCCTATTCTTGCCGTAGCCGGGCTATTTGCCGAAGGTTTTTTTGAGATAAGAAATTCTTCCGAACTTAGAGTAAAAGAGTCGGACAGAATAAAAGCATTATGTTATAATTTCAACAAACTTGGTGTGCAAGTAGAAGAATTTGAAGATGGTTTTTCAATAGACGGTTCACCCAAAAAACAAAACGTTGTTTTCGAGAGTTTTGGAGATCACAGGATTGCGATGGCTTTCTCAATTTTATCTTTATTTTTGGAAGAGGGGGGAAAAATTAATAATTTTGAGTGCGTTAAGATTTCTAATCCTAATTTTATATCACAACTGAAAAGTATTTGCAGGTAACAAATGGCAGAAGTAAAACTTATCAACGTTAACAAAGTTTATGAAGGCGGCAACATAGCCGTAAAAGATGCGAACTTCGAGATAAAAGAGAAAGAGTTTGTCGTACTGGTGGGACCTTCAGGCTGCGGTAAATCAACGACTTTACGAATGATTGCCGGGCTTGAGGAAATTTCCAGCGGAGAGTTGTACATCGATGGTAAACTGGTAAATAACGTTTCACCGAAAGATAGAGATATCGCAATGGTCTTTCAAAATTACGCTCTCTATCCGCATATGACTGTTTTTGAAAATATGGCATTCGGGCTTAAACTCAGAAAATTTCCAAAGGATGAAATTGCTAAAAGAGTGAATGAAGCCGCTAAAATTTTGGGATTGGAAGAGTACCTGAACAGAAAACCGAAAGCGTTATCCGGTGGTCAAAGACAGCGTGTTGCTGTTGGTCGCGCAATCGTAAGAAAACCGAAAGTATTCTTATTCGATGAGCCCCTAAGCAATCTTGATGCTAAACTGCGTGTTCAAATGAGAACCGAGATTTCGAAACTGCATCATAAACTGGAAGCTACGATGATTTATGTTACGCATGACCAAACCGAAGCTATGACAATGGGGGATAGAATTGTTGTTATGAAAGACGGTTTTATTCAGCAAATTGATGCTCCGCTGAACCTATATAATTTCCCTGCGAATAAATTTGTAGCCGGATTTATCGGCAGTCCTTCAATGAATTTTGTTCAAGGAAAGATTGCTCTTGATAACGGTTTGAATTTTATCGGTAATAAAAACTCTTTGAAAATAAAACTTAGCGGAAAAGATGAAGTAAAGCTAAAAGCCTACGTTGACAAAAATATTTGGCTCGGAATTCGTCCCGAAGATATTTTCGATGAGAACACTAAACCTACATACAGCGAAATGTATGAGTACGCCGCCACACTGGATGTTGTTGAACCGATGGGGAATGAACTCTTTCTTTATTTCCAGGCTGATGAAGTTCAGTTTACTTCAAGAATACCGGCAAGGGAGAAACCGCAAGCCGGTTCAAAAAGAAGCCTGTTTTTTGATGTGAATAAGTTCCATTTCTTCAACTTTGAAACTGAAGAAAGTATTTGATTTATTCTTAGTAATAATAACCTGGTAAAAAAAATGAACTTAAAAACGGTTTTATTGTTTCTATAGGTACAAATTATTAATAAAAAGGAGTTATTTATGTCAATTAAAGTCGGTGATAAAGCACCAGAATTCACACTAAAAAATCAAAATACAGAAGATGTATCTTTGTCCTCATTTAAAGGTAAAAATGTAGTTTTATTGTTCTTTCCTTTCGCAAATACGGGTGTATGTACAAAAGAAATGTGTACAATGAGAGATAACTACAGCCGTTATACCGCACTTAATGCCCAGATTTTAGGCGTTAGTGTCGACAGCCCGTTTTCTTTAAAAATGTGGGAAGAAAAAAACAATCTGAATTTCCCGCTTTTAAGCGATTTCAACAAAGAAGTTTGTAAAGCATACGGAGCAATTCACGATGTTTTTGCACCTGGTAAATTTGATTATATGGGTGTCGCTAAACGTTCTGCATTTGTTATTGATAAAAATGGATTGATAAAGTATGCAGAAGTTCTTGATAATCCCGGTGAAGAGCCGAACTATGAAAAAATTAAAGAGGCTTTACAGGGATAATGATAAAGAATTTATCACCATTTGAAGTAAATGAGATGATTAAAGCGGGGGAAAAATTGAGACTAATTGATGTCCGAGAACAGTGGGAAAGAGATATTGTAAAACTTGAAGACAGTTACCATATGCCTTTAAGCGATTTCTTAAAGTTTGTAAAAGATATTAGCCTTGAAGATAAAAATGTCGTATACTGCCATCACGGCTCAAGAAGTCTCTCGGTATGTAATTATTTAATTAAAAACGGGTTTAAAGAAGTGATCAACTTGCGTGGAGGAATTCATCTCTGGTCCATTGCAGTTGATCCTGCTTTACCGAGATATTAATGGAGTTATTATGATAGAAGTCGGAAAGAAAGCGCCCGCTTTCAATTTAAAAGACCAATCGGGAAAAAACATCAAACTGAGCGACTTAAAAGGAAAAAAAGTTGTTCTCTATTTTTATCCCAAAGACAATACAAGCGGCTGTACTAAAGAAGCCTGCTACTTTAGGGATGAAATTTCGATGTTTAACAAACTTGATGCAGTAGTTCTGGGAGTAAGTGCCGATTCGGTTGAATCACACAAAAAATTTGCTGATAAATATGAACTGCCTTTTTCGCTTTTAAGCGACCCGGAGAAAGAAATGCTTGAAACTTACGGCGTCTGGAAAGAAAAAAGTATGTACGGCAGAAAGTATATGGGAATTGAACGCACAACCGTAATTATTGATGAAAATGGTAAAGTGAAAAAAGTCTTTCCGAAGGTTAAAGTTGAAGGACACATTGAAGAAGTTGCCGCAGCATTAAAGGAATAAAAATCATGGTTTATATAACCCGCCGCGAAGTGTTTGCAGCATCTCATAGGCTCTTTAACCCTGTATTATCCGATGAAGAGAATTTCAAAATTTATGATAAATGTTCAAATCCGAACGGACACGGGCATAACTATATTCTTGAAGTTGTAGTTGCCGGAGAAGTAAATCCGCAAACAGGTTACCTGCTTGATCTGAAAGATTTGAAGAAAATCATTAAAGAGCACGTAACAGATAAACTTGACCATAAGAACTTGAATCTTGATGTTGACTTTTTAATAGGAAAAATAACCTCATCGGAGAATATTGTTATGGCAATATGGGATCAATTAAAAGACAATCTGCCTGCCGGTAAGTTATACTCGGTAAAACTGTACGAAACTGAAAACAATTACGTTGAATATAAAGGTGAATAAATGGACATCGAAAAAGTAAAAGGATTCGTTGAGAATATTCTGATAGAAATCGGGGAAGACCCGAAACGTGAAGGGCTTTTAAGCACTCCTAAAAGAGTAGCAAAGGCATATGAATTTCTTACTTCAGGATATAAAAAGGATATTGATTCAGTTCTTAATAAAGCCATTTTTACCGAAAAGTATGATGAAATGGTTGTCGTTAAGAACATTGATTTTTACAGTATGTGCGAACATCACATGCTGCCTTTTTACGGTAAAGTTCATGTGGCGTACATTCCAAACGGCAAAATTGTTGGTTTGAGCAAAATACAGAGAATAGTTGAAGTTTTTGCAAGACGGCTGCAAGTTCAGGAGCGAATGACACAGCAGATTGCAGAAACTATAGATAAATATCTTTCTCCCCAGGGAGTTGGAGTAGTTGTAGAAGGTTTCCATATGTGTATGATGATGAGGGGCGTTGAAAAACAAAACTCGTCGGCAACTACAAGCTCCATGCTTGGCTGCTTCCAGGATGATCCTAAAACGAGGATAGAGTTTTTAAGTTTGATTAATTCGAGAATGTATGACAAGTGATAGCGTTATCTGGATTACAGGGGCAAGTTCAGGTATAGGGAAAGCGGCTGCAAAAGAATTTGCGAGAATCGGATGTAAAGTTTTTGCATCGGCAAGAAGGGTAACCGAACTTGAGAGATTGAATACTGAGCTTGGAAACGAAAAACTTTCTGTTGAGGTTCTACCATTGAATGTAGCTTCACAACAGAATGTTGAACAAGCTGCCAATAAAGTTCTTGCAGAAGGAAAAATAGATTGTCTCATCAATATTGCCGGAATAACTTCCTTTAAAACTGCTGAATCCAATTCAGTTAATGAAATAGTTGATATTGTTAATACAAATCTGCTCGGTTCTATCTATACCATAAAGAGTGTTTTACCCTCAATGATAGAAAAAAAAGAAGGCGTAATAATCAATCTCCTATCTGTAGTATCTAAAAAAGTTTTTACAAAAAGTAGTGCCTACTCCGCTTCCAAATCGGGACTTAAAGCATATGCTGATGTTTTGAGAGAAGAGGTTAGAAAACACAATATTAAAGTAATAAACATTACTCCCGGTGCTACTCAAACCCCAATCTGGTCTCAAGATATCCGGAAGCAATATGGAGAAAGAATGATGTCTCCCGAAGAAATTGCAAGAGTAATTGTGTGGGCTTTTCTGCAAAAAGGAAATCTTGTTACGGAAGAGATTGTGCTTAGACCCGTCCTGGGAGATTTGTAATTATGAAAATTGCAGTTGTTACAGGTGCTTCAAGAGGAATAGGAAAAGCTATTGCGCTCAAATTGGCTAAAGAAAATTATAAAATTATGCTTTTCGGCAGGAACGAAAAGTTGTTGAATGAGGTAAAAATTGAAATTTCTAAAGAAAATAATACTTCTGATGTTTTTGTCGGTGATGTTACTGATGAGAACTTTGTTGAAGAAAGTATTTGTCGGATAATCGAAAAGTATGGGCAAATTGACGTACTAATAAATAATGCGGGAGTGATGATAACTAATAAATTTGTTGATTCAACTTTAAAGGATTTCAAAACGCAGGTTGAAACAAATCTTTATGGTGTATACAACTTTATTAAAGCAGTTCTCCCATCAATGATCGAAAGAAAAGATGGAAGTATTATCAATATAGCTTCTATTGCGGGGAAGAACCCTGTTAAAGGCGCTTCCTTGTACTCTGCTACAAAACATGCTTTAATTGGATTGTCCCGTTCTCTGATGCTCGAAGTGAGAGAATTCAATATTCGTGTT
>DAIRET010000320.1:0-1601 GCA_036795455.1 Ignavibacteriaceae bacterium | reverse complement strand
TTTCAGGTTTCAACAGTTTTGCAGCGGTTCTTACGTGATTCATTCCCCATCTGCCGGCACCAATTACAGCAAGTTTAAAGTTATCGTATTTCATAATTAAGCCTTAATAATCTTTCCGTTTACAAGTCCGTTTTTCTTAAATGCGTTCCTTGTATCAACTATTAATTTAGCATTCTTATATATAAAGCTGTAATCGTAATTATTGTGATCGGTACTTAAAAGAACAATGTCATAACTTGAAATACTTTCTTTTGTTAACTCTACCGAAGACATTTTATAGTTGTACTTCCTTGTTTCGGGAAGAACCGGGATATAAGGATCATTGTAATCGACTTCGGCTCCCTTTTCTCTTAATAATTCTATCAACTTAAGAGAAGGAGATTCACGCATATCATCAATATTCTTTTTATAAGCGGCACCCAATAAAAGGACCTTCGCACCGTTTAACGATTTTTTATGAATGTTAAGTGCATGCATTACCCTTTCAATTACATAATGAGGCTGGTAGGTGTTTATTTCTCCAGCAAGCTCAATAAATTTAGTATTGATTTCAAACTCCCGTGCTTTCCATGTAAGATAGAATGGGTCAATGGGAATACAGTGTCCTCCTAATCCCGGTCCCGGGTAAAATGGATGAAATCCGAACGGTTTTGTTGCAGCCGCTTCGATTACTTCCCATACGTCAATATCCATTCTTTCAAAAACCATCTTAAGTTCATTTACAAGCGCTATATTGATTGAGCGGTATATATTTTCAAGAAGTTTTGCAGCTTCAGCAACTCTCGCAGAACTTACCGGAACAGTTTTTACTATTACTTGATTATAAAGCGTAACGGAAAGCTCAAGGCATTTTTCAGTTACTCCCCCTACAACTTTGGGAATTGTTGCTGTTGAGAAATTCGGATTGTTCGGGTCTTCTCTTTCGGGACTAAATGCGAGATAAAAATCCTCGCCTACGATAAACGGTTTATTATCTTTCTTTTGAGAAATTGGTGCTTGTTCAAACCTCGGTAAAAGTATTTCGTCTGTTGTTCCCGGATAAGTAGAAGATTCCAAAACAACTAACTGCTCTTTTCTTAAATACTTTTGAATTGTATCTCCAGTATTTACAATATATGTCATGTCGGGTTCGCGATGTTCGTCAAGAGGTGTGGGAACGCAAATTATAACTGCATCAACTTCCGGCAGTCGGGAAAAGTCTGTAGTTGTCTTCAACTTCCCGTTATCAACAACCGGTTTAATTTTTTCTTCTTTAATATGTTTTATATATGATTTTCCTTTAGACAGAAAATCTATTTTCATCGGATCAAGGTCGAAACCAAGGACTTGAAATCCGCTGTGTGCAAATTCTAAACCAAGCGGTAATCCAACATAACCAAGCCCGACAATACCTACTACGGCTTCTTTTTTTGTGATTTTTTCAAGTAACAGTATGTAAGACATAAACAATCCCTTTATTTAATGTTTATTAATAAGTTAAACTAAAAACCAAAATTGTAAATCGTTCAATCCGGATATATGATTTAGAAAAACCGGTTCATCTCACATATTCGCATCCTATTTTTTAACCTTTGCTTCTGTAGGTTTTGAATAGTAGTAAT
>DAIRET010000136.1:0-8154 GCA_036795455.1 Ignavibacteriaceae bacterium | reverse complement strand
CCATCAATTGTAATTGTATGGTATGATTGAGCCGCAGCTATTGAACTAACTAAAACTAAAAGTATTATTATATATCTTTTCATATATCCTCCGGGAGATGAAATAATTCTGTTAGACTGATACAAATCAGTCTAAGAAACAACTACACTGTAAAATTCTTAATTAACAAAAAGTAAATTTGTTGAGGGCAATTTACTTTTACTCCTTTTTAAAACAAAATTCCGTATGTGATTTGAAAGGAAAACAATAAAGTATCACATAATTTTTTTGTTACTTCATGTTGTTGTTTAATAACCTTATTGTGTATTGCTTTACAGACAAACTCCAAAGTTTATATTCGTCCTAGCCAAAGCATAAAATCACAAATTTGAAATACGGTGCCCGGTTAAGAATGTATAGTAGAGATAGTCTTTTCTTCTTTTATTAAGTTCAAAATTAAGGGGCAGTCTAAAAAGTTTCTCATCTCATTAACCAACAGTTTAAAATGTTTTAACAGTTTACAGATGGATACACTCATCTATCGAAACGAAAAGAAAACCCGGACATGTAATAAGAAAATGCCCGGGTTTGAAAGCAAGACTTACATTATTAGGATACTATTTAGTCTCAGTCTTTCTTTTCTTTTTAGGTTTGTATTCCGATTTTTTCTTCAAACCCATTGCCTGGATCTGATCGGAACTTACACCGTATTGTGCTTTAACCTGCTCTTTTGCTCCAAGGATTGCATTATGGAATTCCCACTCTTTTTGTACCCGTGTATCCCTTGCAGCTTTAAATTCCCCTTCTTTTTGGTCTTCGGTTTCACGTGCATCTTTCATTGCTTGATAAAGACCTTCTAATTTTTCCATAGTATACGTTTCGTTAGCCGGTCTATAATCGCCGAATCCCTTCAATGCATTTAATGCCGTCAGATCTTGATCCAATTCTGCCGGGCGTATTTTGACGTTTTGATTGTACGCCATTTTTTTTCCTTTCAATTTGTTAATTAGTATTGACTAAAAGCAGGATTTATGAAAAAAGCTGTTTTTATTCGAAAAATGAACTTTCTCCCACAGTTTCATGAATCAATCAATTAATAATTGCCACAAATAATAACATAATAATCACTGTGTAAATCATTATACGGCTGTGTAATAACCTTACATGTATCCGTAATAACGTTACAAATGAACGTAATAATATTACGCTTATCTGCAATAGCATAACCTATTGCCATTATCACATTACACGATGTTGTAATGACGTTACAAAAGCATATTATAATATAACGTGTGATTGTTAAAGCTAAATTTGGGCGTAAAATTGAATCATCTCTTAGTATGAGATTTTTTGGTGAGGAAGTAAAGGTATATCTTTCGTTAAAAAAGCTTTCGTTTAGTTTTATCATTCTACCCGCTAAAAAAAACAAAATGTTCAGCAGGAATATTAGATTATCCCGTGTTGACGGCTTTGACCTGTTTATACGGTCAAGATATAAAAAAACGACGGAGGTTAAATAATTTCTTATCTGTGCCTTTTGCAGCTCCTTATTTAATTATAGACTGTGAAAAATTAAACATTTGTCCCGAATGATGCAAGTGGGAAATTATCAAATTTGGTTTGAATTGTTATATTTAAGAAAATTTCTGCATCAAACTTGTGAGATTTTAAGTATATTTGAATTAATTTTTAATATTAATTGGACACAAGCGAATGCTTCAAAAAACCAGTAAGATTTTTAATAAACTTGAGATTGGCTTTGACAGAATATGTCAGTGCGATCGTACTAAAATAAACTGCTTAACGGCCAAAGAATGGCTTAAATGCCAATTAGGCGTATGGCAGTTTACGTATGAAAAAAGAGACGTTCGAGATAAAGAAAAACACCCTGCAACTTTCCCAATTTCATTATCTAAAAAAGTCATTGAACTGTTTACTCATCAAGGGGAGTTAGTTGTTGACCCTTTTGTTGGAAGTGGTACTACACTAGTTGCTGCTCAGGACTTAAATCGAAATGCTGTTGGGTTTGATTTATTATCTAAATATATTCAAATATGTGATTCTAGATTAAGAGAAAATCACATCTTTAACAATACTAAACAACTCGCCATTCAAGATGATGCGAGAAATATTATTAATTATTTTAATGAGAAATCAATAAGTCTAATCTGGACATCGCCACCTTATGCAAACCTTCTGAATAGAAAAAGACAAAATAAATCAAGACGTGATAGAAATAATAATCAACTTAATAAAGTAGAGCAGTATTCGCAAGATATAAGAGATCTTGGTACTTATGAGCTTGACCAATACACAGAAGCAATGGGTGATATTTTTGAATCCTTGTTACCGCTATTAAAAGAAAAAGCTCATTGTGTAATAAATGTGCCAGATTTCTGGTGGGAAAACCAAAGAATTACAATTCATGTATCCATAATTCAAGAGTTGCGAAAAAGAGGTTATGAGTTAAGAAATACAATTATTTGGGATAGAACAAATATTGTAAACAATATCGGGATTTTCGGTTGGCCGAGCAATTACATAACAATGGGAACAACTTTCGAATATTTATTGGATTTTTGGAAACCAACAACGAAGCAGGAATAAAATGGATTTATGGACAAAAGAACAATTGATTGAGAAACTAAAATATGTTAAGGCTCTGGGATGGATACCAAATGCTAGAATTGGAAATGCCGGCGGAGTTGGTAATACACTCGAAGATTTATTGGGAATTGAAGAAAATAATTTACCAATTCCCAATGCTGCCGAATGGGAATTAAAAACACAGAGAGGAAATACAACATCTTTAACAACACTTTTTCATATGGAACCATCTCCACGTGTAATCAAATTTGTACCTCAAGTATTTCTCAAAAACTATGGATGGCCTCATGAAGAGGCTGGGAAGAAATATCCTCCTAATGAAATGAGTTTTAGACAAACCATTTCCGGCAAATCCAGAAGCGATCGTGGTTTTACTGTTTTAATTGATAGAAATGAAAGAAAAGTTATTGTTTCTTTTGATTCCAATTTTGTTACAGATAAACATGCAGATTGGCTGAATGGTGTTGAAGAACGAATTGGAGTAAAAGAATTAAATCCTCAGCCATACTGGGGATTTGATGATCTATTCCATAAAGCTGGAACAAAATTAATTAACTGTTTTTATGTTCAAGCCGATGTAAAAAAAGAGAAGGGGCTCGAATATTTCAAATATGAAAAAATTCTAATGCTTCAGAAATTTAGTATTAATAAATTTCTTGCTGCTCTTGAGGCCAACAACATACTGATTGATTTTGACGCAAGGACCGGTCATAATCATGGCACAAAGTTCAGGCTACGACAGAACAAATTACCAGAACTTTATGAAATCACGACAGAAATCCAATAGTCTATCAAAGACTTTCCTAAATTCTTTTTAATAACTTCTCAATGAAGAACAATTAATAAACGAATTACCTTACATTTGAGGATAATTCGCCAATCTATCTTAATTATTCCCCCATTTTCTTTAAATTTGGCATCATCATTAATAAACATTCAAAATCGAATTTGCACTTATGAAAAAATTAAACCTCGGCTGCGGAAAAGATATTAAAGAAGGATATATCAATCTCGATATAGTTGATTACGGCGGAAATATGATTCACAATATTAACACGTTTCCATATCCTTTTGAGGAGAATACTTTCGATGAAATATTCTGCTCCCATGTTCTTGAGCATCTTGACAATTTTCACAATACAGTAACCGAGCTTTACCGTATCTCAAAACCGGATGGGATAATTGTAGTTTACGCTCCCTTCTTTCTGAACACGAAATATTTCGGTGAGCCGGATCATAAAATTCCGTTTTCAATTAGAACGTTCGATAACTACGAATATATAGGCAATCGTAAGTTAAAGTTTTATGAAAAATGGAAACTGAATCACCGCACCAACTATGAGGGGAAGGCGCAGTTTCAAATAATTGAAAAGCGGTTCAATACTTCAAATTTCTCTATTCTAAAATGGATGGACTATATTGTCAATATTGAGCCTGTAATTTATGAACGGTTTTTTGCAGGTATCTTCTCGCCGGAAGAGGTTTATTTCAGACTAAGGGTTGTTAAATAAGAAGAGATTTTATGAAGAAATTTGAGTTAGTTTCTAATTACAAACCGACCGGGGACCAGCCGCAAGCAATCAAAGAATTGACTGAAGGATTAAGAAGGGGAGATAAATTTCAAACGCTTCTCGGTGTTACCGGCTCCGGTAAAACCTTTACGATTTCAAACGTAATAGCCGAAGTAAACAAGCCGACATTAATTATATCGCATAATAAAACGCTCGCTGCGCAACTATATTCGGAGTTCAAAGCATTTTTTCCGAATAATGCAGTTGAGTTTTTTATAAGCTATTACGATTACTATCAACCTGAAGCATACGTCGTTTCAAGCGATCTTTTTATTGAAAAAGATTTTTCGGTAAACGAAGAGATTGACAGATTACGCTTGAAAGCCACAACAGCATTAATTGAAGGAAGAACGGATGTTATTATCATAGCAAGCGTAAGCTGCATTTACGGTATCGGTGCCCCGCAGGAATTTGCAAATCAAATAATCTTCGTTAAAAAAGGGGATAAACTTTCGAAAAAGAAATTACTCCGAAAACTAACCGACATATTCTATACACGTAATGACATCGATTTTACTCGCGGTACGTTCAGAGCAAGAGGAGACGTTGTTGAAGTTGTTCCGGCGTATCAATATGAAGAAGCTTTGCGAATAGAATTCTGGGATGAGGATGTAGAGAAGATTTCTATTATTGATTCCGTAACAGGCGAACTTCTTGAAGAGGTTGATTCGGCGGCAATTTATCCGGCGAAATATTATCTCTCAAATAGGGATACAATGTTCAAAGCAATAATGTCAATCGAAGCTGAATTAGCAGAAAGATTGAATGAACTTCGTGCAAACGAAAAATATCTTGAAGCACAACGTCTTGAGCAAAGAACACGTTTTGATATCGAAATGATGAAGGAAATCGGTTATTGCTCGGGGATAGAAAATTATTCGAGACACATGGACGGAAGAGAGCCGGGTTCAAGACCGTATTGTCTTTTTGACTATTTCCCTAAAGATTTTTTACTTGTTATTGATGAGTCACATGTAACGGTTCCGCAAATAAGAGGAATGTACAACGGCGACCGCTCAAGAAAATCAACGCTTGTTGAATATGGTTTCAGGCTTCCTTCTGCATTGGATAACCGTCCCATGAAGTATGAAGAGTTTTACTCAATGCTCAACCAGGTGATTTTCGTTAGTGCTACTCCGACTGATTATGAACTTGAAAAAAGCGGCGGAGTGATAGTTGAGCAGATAATCAGACCAACCGGGTTAATTGACCCCGAAGTTGAAATCCGTCCTGTAAAAGGACAGATAGACGACCTGATTGGTGAAATAAGAAAAAGGATTGTAAACAAAGAAAGAATTCTTGTTACAACATTGACAAAAAGAATGGCTGAAGACCTTGCCGACTATTTCGATAAACTTGATATTAACGTACGTTATATTCACAGCGATATCGATGCACTTGAACGTGTTGAAATCTTACGTGATTTGCGGCTCGGCGACTTTGATGTTCTGGTCGGAGTCAACTTGTTAAGAGAAGGACTTGATTTACCGGAAGTTTCGCTTGTTGCAATAATCGATGCGGACAAAGAAGGTTTTTTACGCAGTGAAAGGTCATTGATGCAGACTGCGGGCAGAACCGCCCGTAATGTGAATGGCAAAGTTATTATGTATGCAGATACTGTAACCGGCTCGATGCAGCGTATGCTCGACGAAACAAACCGGAGACGCAAACTGCAAATTCAATACAACATTGAAAATAATATCACCCCGAAAACAATTTTCAAAAGTGTAGAGGAGATTCTTTCTTCAACTTCAATTGCAGAGTTGAGAAAGAAAGAAATCGATAAGGTATCCCACTCTTTCGGTAAAGTGAATGAGCCGGTAATTAAGTATATGTCTGCTGAGCAGAAAAACGATTTAATTCAACAGTTGACCGACGAGATGTATAAAGCTGCTAAAGACCTTGAGTTTGAAAGAGCCGCCGCTTTGCGTGATGAGATTGAGAGACTAAAGAAACAGGTGAAAGGATAAACTCTTTATTACACGGAGAACCACGGAGAAAATTTCACGGAGAGCCACAAAGGGAAAATTTTATTTACTACCGGAGGCTTTATCTCTAATTTTACCTCTCCTTGAAGAAAGTTTTTCAATAACCGCATCATAAATCTCTTTCTTTACTTTACTAAGGATCAGTGTTTCGAGTTGCTTTGCATTTGTCAGTTTATGAAAGAAACCTACTTCATTCCCGTTTGTATCCGTAATCTTCATCAAGCCGGAGATTTTGCCGTCGAAAATTCCACCTTTTAAAGATACGATATCCTCAAATTTCATTGTTACAGTTCTATCGTTAATTGTGAAATCGGTAAAGAACAGTTTTTCGTCATCCATTTCAATTTTGTAAGGCATCAATTTATATAGTTTGATGTAATGACGGTTCAGAACGATTATCAAAGCTACAAAGACAAGAAGATATACACTTTGCGTCCACTGGTAATTAAAGCTAGTGATTACAGGCAGCAGGTATAAAACAAACACAAATGAAATCGGGATATTCCCGTAGCGGAAAATCATTTTATAACCGAGAGAATATTTAAATGTGAGAGGTGGGTTCATTACAATTAAACCGTCTTATTAAGTTTTAAAAACAGGTTAGAAGGTGTATCAATAAAATAGCTTTTAGTAAAAGGATGAACACTGATATCGTTTAATAAATCATGAACATTTAAAAACTTATAGCTTGAATGCTGAAAAGAAGGAAGAGAGTTCTTCTCAACCGGAATTTTTACTTCGATTGCAAGAACGATATAATGCGTGCCGAAATTCACTTCCGGGAAAAAGCTGTCTTTATAAACGTGCTCAAATAAACCTATCGGGTTTATAATATCCTTTGTAACTTCAAATCCAAGTTCAGCTTTTGAGATACGCGATAATGCTTCGGTTAAGGTCTCGTTTTTATAAGTTCTTCCACCCGGTACAAACCAGTAACCTTCTGCGGGAGAGTTGCATCTTAAACCGAGAAGTACTCTGCCATCCTCATCTTTAACAATAAAATCAAATGCGAATAAAGAACTGATTTCAATAAGTTTTTTAAAGTCGTCAAGCGGCAGCATTACTTAACTAACCTTTCAAATAATTCAATATACCTGGACGCTACATTGTTCCATGAATAATGTTCGATATGCTCCAAGTTATGTGAAACCTGTTTTTTAATCAGGGTATTATCATCCCATATTTTTAACAGTAAGTATACCAGTTCATCCACATTTGTCGGTTGAAACAGATTAATATTCAATATTTCGTTCAGTTCTTTATTGGGTGGTGTGGCAGACGCTATTACAGCAGTACCAGAAGCTGCGGCTTCAAGTACTGGTAAACTGCTTGATTCATAAAGGACGCCGGTTATTAAAAATTTTGCTCTTTTATACAATGCCAGAATATCCTCAAATGGAACTACTCCAAGATAGTGTACATAATCCATTTTATTTTCTTCAACAAAACTGAAAATTTGTTTTGCTGCCGATTCTTTTGCACCCGTTAATACAAGCGGTATTTTTTTGTTTTGTGTCAGTTCAATTTGTTTTATGGCTTTTAGAACAGTAATGTGGTTTTTGTGCAGCCATAATTGGGCTGGAAAGAAAAGGAACTCCTTTGGTAAATTGTATTTGTCGTTAAGGTATTTAGTCTCTTTTTCTTTAGCAAATAAATCAATGTCTACGCCTTCGGGAATCACAGTAATCTGTTCAGGCTTTAGTACGGTGAAATGCTGAAGTAAATCTTGTTTAATAAACCTGCTGCTTGCCTGAATGTGAGTTACCATATCGGCACTCAAACCGAAATGAATTTTTCTGCTCAACAATTCCGCTTTCGAAAAAAACTCCGGGTAATGAAATTGTTGAACGTCATGCATAGAAATAACCGTTGGCTTGCTGATCATGTAAGGGAATAAAATTGTAGTGGGGGTATAAACCAAATCGGAGTTCGCATTTATTATTTCGCAGACCTCTTTATAAAAAGAATTGCAAACCGATCGGTATATTCCTTTGGACGCAAAGACAATA
>DAIRET010000319.1:0-1604 GCA_036795455.1 Ignavibacteriaceae bacterium | reverse complement strand
TCGACGGAAAATATCTCTTTAACCTTGCTTCAGGTTATGAATTAACGCTTAAAAAGGGATGGACACTCTTTGCTGATATAAAAGGCTCATTGGCAGGCGGCACACGCTATACCCCGGTATTGGAAGAAGAGAGTAAAAAAGAGCGTAAAGTTGTATTCGATATAACTCGCATGAATGAACTACAACTACGTAACTATTTCAGAACAGACCTCCGAATAGGCTACAGAAGAAACGGGAAGAAATTTACAGACGAACTTGCCCTTGACCTGCAAAACTTAACCAACCAAAGAAATATTTACAGTTTGATTTACGATATTGACGAAGGAACTTATAAAGAAACACTATTACAAGGATTTGTGCCAATGGTTACATATAGAGTGAATTTTTCATTGTAATTAACAACAGGTGTTTTGTTAACATTAAAAAGTTAAGGCTTAATCGGGGTTTCATTAAGCTATTAATAATGTTTCTCAACTCCTTAATACTCTTAATATTCTTATTTACTATAATATGGAATCAAAATACTTACATCTAATAAGTTAGCCGATTATTTATTTATCAGAAAGTTTTGCACATGTCAGATTGAAAGATTCATTTGAAACTGAATCATTTACTGAAAGAACTTATATATAAGGAGATAAATTATGAAAAAAGTTTTTACAAAAGAAAAATCTGAATTAATCGAGAGGAACAGAGGGCATAAGATCGAAATATTTACCGAAGAGCTAATAAAAGAGCTTCCTGAACCCTTGAAAAGATACCTTCGGGTTTGCGGATACATTAACATGCCTGTTCCCGTAAATGCCAATGTTTATTGGACTGAGAGCTGGTTAAAAATGTCGCCAACCAAAGATTGGAGAAAACTTCATACAACACAATTCAATTCTGTGAAGCCTATAGCCAGAATAGCCTATATGAAATTTTTAACTATGCCTGTGGCAGCAAGAGACTTATATCGGGATGGTTATGGAGAAATGAACGTAAAGCTGCTGAATTTGATAAAAGTAGCTTTTGATAACAGTAAGGAGGTGGCGCAATCGGCACTGATAACGACCTTCTGTGAGTTTATGCTTATTCCGGGCTATCTGCTCCTGGATAATGTGAAATGGGAACAGATAGATAATTACTCGGTCAGAGGAGTACTTACAGATAATGAAATTGAAGTCTCAGGGATATTCTACTTTAACGAAGAAGGTTTTTTTACACATTTTGAAACTTTCGACCGGTATTTTACAACCGGCAAAAACAGCTATAAGAAAGTAAAATTCTCGGTTATTGTAGATAGATATAAAAATCAGGATAGAATAAAAATCTCCGAACAGGTTAAAGTTATGTGGCATTTGCCTGAAGGCGATTTTGAGTATTACAAAGGAACGATTGACAGAATAGAGTTTAATGTGTTTGATTTTTGAAGAAAAGTAGTAATGCGTTAATATATAAAAAAATATGTGAATGTTAATGGTTTGATATTTACGAATATTTTAATTCCGTTTCGTAAATTAGACGTTGCGTGGCTCATTAAAAAGACAGCAGACTATTAAATTGAAAAATATGAAAAAAATTAAAATTGGATTATTATTAGGCATGGCTGCCGGAGTTATTGA
>DAIRET010000135.1:0-8181 GCA_036795455.1 Ignavibacteriaceae bacterium | reverse complement strand
ACTGCCCTTGTTTTAGAAGCTCAACTAATCTTGCACCGCGGGCAAGAGTTTTCTGTGTAGAAACATCAAGGTCCGAACCGAACTTTGCGAATGCTTCCAATTCACGGTATTGAGCAAGGTCAAGTTTCAAACTGCCTGCAACTTTTTTCATAGCTTTGATTTGTGCATTTCCGCCGACACGCGAAACAGAAATACCAACGTTAATTGCAGGTCTAACACCTGCATTAAAAAGGTTTGATTCGAGATAAATCTGTCCATCTGTAATTGAGATAACGTTCGTAGGTATATAAGCCGAAACGTCTCCCTGCTGAGTTTCAATAACCGGTAGAGCGGTTAAACTACCGCCACCCAATTCATCCGATAATTTTGAAGCTCTTTCAAGTAATCTTGAATGGAGATAAAAAACGTCGCCGGGATATGCTTCTCTTCCGGGCGGTCTTCTTAACAATAATGATAATTCCCTGTAAGCAGCAGCCTGTTTTGAAAGATCATCATAAATTACAAGCGAATGTCTTCCCGAATCTCTAAAATATTCACCGAGTGTAGCGCCTGAATAAGGTGCGATAAACTGAAGTGGTGCAGGCTCCGAAGCAGATGCAGTAACAACAGTTGTATAATCCATTGCGCCGTGTTCTTGAAATTTCGCTACAACCTGGGCTACGGTTGAAGCTTTTTGACCGACGGCTACATAAACACAATAAACCGGTTGAATCCCCAGCGCTTTTGCTTCTTCAGTATGCGTAAACTTTTGGTTGATTATAGTATCCACAGCTACTGCAGTTTTACCGGTTTGTCTATCACCGATAATTAATTCTCTTTGTCCCCTACCGATAGGAATCATAGCATCAATTGCTTTGAGACCGGTTTGCAGAGGCTCTTTAACAGGTTGACGTTGAATAACACCAAGTGCTTTTCTTTCAATAGGAAGGAACTGGGTTGTATTAATTGCTCCTTTTCCATCCACCGGAACACCGAGCGGATTTATAACACGCCCGAGCATTTCATCCCCGACAGGTATAGAAGTAACCCTTTTGGTTCTTTTAACAATATCGCCTTCTTTAACATAGCGGGAATCACCAAAAAGAACGCATCCTACGTTATCTTCATCAAGATTAAGAACCATACCGAAAACGTCGTTGGGAAATTCAACAAGTTCGCTTGCCATAACTTTCGAAAGCCCGTAAACCCTGGCAATTCCGTCGCCAACTTGTAAAACCGTTCCAACATCGTAAATGTCGGCTTCGCTTTCAAATCCGGAAAGCTGCTTCCTAAGTATAGATGTTATTTCATCGGGTCTTACGTCAACCATTTTAATTTTCCTTATCTAATTCTGTATTAGTTAAACGATATTCCTGTTCGTAAAAACTGTTTTCTTAACTTATCCAACTGGTTTTTAACGGATGCATCAATAATAGTATCTCCGAAGTTTGCAATAAATCCTCCGATAAGAGTTGAATCTATTTTTACGGAAAATATTATTTCTTTATGAAGCATCTCTTCCAATTTTGTTTTTAATTTACCAAGCTGTTCTTTAGTAAACTCAAACGGAGTTGTAAGAGTTACCCTTACAATTCCAAGGTGAATATCTTTCAGTGCTAAAAATCTTTTCAGCACCTGGTATAAAATATCTTCCCTGCTTTTTTTAAGAATGAAAGTCATAAACTCAAAAACTTCAACAGAGACCTTTGAACTAAATACCTCTTTAATAATACCGGCTTTTACTTCCGGTTTTATAACCGGGTTCTCGAACATCCGTTTCAACAACGGGTTTTTATCCATAATGTCAATTATTGCAGTAACCTCTCCGGTAACAGTATCGAGGAGGTTTTTCTCTACAACCACATCAAGGAAAGAAGCCGCATATTTGGTAGATACTTTAGCTACAGACATAGTTAGTTCTTAGAGATTTCATCAAGATAGTTATTTACAATCACTTTATTCTTTTCACTATCAATATTTTGTTTTAAAATCTTTTCGGCAGCAGTAATAGAAATTTCTGCCACCTGGTTCTTTAGTTCGGTAAAGGCTTCTTGTTTCTTTCTTTCAATTTCATTTGAAGCATCGGTAATCAACTTTTGAGCCTGCGTTTTACTTTCTTCAAGAATTTGCGATTTCATTTTTTCGGCAAATTCTCTTGACTGGTTAACGATCTTACGGGCTTCTTCATCAGCCTTCAGAAGGTTTGCCTTATTCTCTTCAAGAAGTTTTTTTGATTCTTCTTTTGTCTTTTCAGCAAGTTCAAGCGATTCGCGGATACTTTTTTCTCTTTCATCAAGAGCCGAAAGAATCGGTTTCCATGCAAATTTTTTCAGAAAGAAAAGTAGCAGGAGGAATGTAATTACCATCCAGAAAGCTAAACCTTCATTAACAGAAAGCAACCCTCCACCTCCGCCTTCTTCACCGCTTGAGGCGGCAAAATGTGCAAAAGCTAAAACAATGTATGAAAGCATAGTTATTTTCCTTTAGTTAAGTTAACCGGGAAGCGAGTACAAACTCACAACTATTTACCGGCAAGAAGGAAGCAAATAACTAATGCAAACAGTGAAATTCCTTCAATAAGAGCAGCAGCAATAATCATCGAAGTTCTGATTGCACCTGCTGCTTCAGGCTGGCGTCCGCTTGCTTCCATAGCAGAACTTGCAAGTTTTCCTATACCGAGAGCTCCGCCGAGTATTGTTAATCCGGCACCTAATCCTGCAGCTAAATAAGCAAATTCCATTGTGTATCTCCTTAAATTAAGTTATTAATGATCTAAATGAACTGCCATCCCGATAAACAACGAGGACAGCATGGTGAATATATAAGCCTGTAATAATGCTACTAAAATCTCTAAAAAATAAATAAACAAAGCCATACCGATTGATAACGGTGCAACTAAATATGTCTGCATTACAAACAGCAGACTAATTAAAGCGTAAATTACAATATGACCGGCGGTCATGTTCGCAAAAAGACGAACAGCTAATGCAAATGGTTTTGTGAATAATCCGATGAATTCTACTATAAACATAATCGGAATAAGCGGTACCGGAACACCGTGAGGTATCAGCCCTTTGAAATATCCGAAGAACCCGTTTTTCTTAATACCGCCAAGCTGTATTACTCCGAATGAAAAAATCGCAAGCACGGCGGTTATCGAAATATTACTTGTAATTGTTGCTGAAAAAGGGATCAATCCTAAAAAATTACTTACAAGGATAAAGAAAAACGCAGTTAGCAAATAAGGGACAAATTTTTCATATCCTTTGCCGATAGTTGGTTTTGCTATTTCATCCCTTACAAAAAGAATCAATATCTCCAGGAGGTTATTAAACCCTTTCGGAACGGGAGATTTTTTATAACCTTTGGAAGCAAAATAAAAAATCAGGAAAAGAAGAATCGATACAAACCAGAGAAAAAACACATGGCGGGTAATGGATAAATTCAATCCGAAAAGTTCGAACTGCGGCAGGTACACCTTAAAGAACGGCATAAAATCAAGATAATTGCCATCCATAATATGGTGCATAATCCAGTCGCTGCCGCCCGATGAAGCGTGCTGAACCGAATCTGTTACTGCCTCTGTAAGATTTTCCGACATCTTATGTATTTAACAAATTTGTAATTATGAAATTCCAATTAAAACTATTGATAATGTAAACCGACAAATCGTTTCCCGATTTATAAAGCTGAAAGGGAGACATTATTTCTCCTGCGCCAGAATAAACCGTATTTCTCCAATTAGAAAAAATATATATAAAATAAAGGTTGTAAAGATAAAGGAATATATGTTAAATTTCAACATTCCCAGTGCAACAATTATCAATATCAGTACTAAAAACATCCTGGCAGTCATTCCACCAAGAACAAGTACAAGAAACAATTTATCGTTCTTCTTAAACCCTTTATTTATAAGAAATAAACCGAGTAAAAAATTTGATGAAGTAATTCCCGCTGAATATATAAAGGTGTATAAATAGTCGTTTTCTATCGTACCGAATACCTCAAGTACCCAAACAACTAAAACCGATAGAAACACCAATGCAAAGTTAATGAAAATAAATCTATTTTTTTTCATCATTATCTGATTTTTTACCGGTTTTTAATACTGTTTTTATCAGGTTATAAAGCCCTGCAAAGACCCCGAAAACAGCAAAAATAATTGTGTAAACCGGGGTTGTTTCATATTTTTTATCAAGCCAATCCCCAATAAAAACCATTATTACTATAGTAGCAGCAAGCTGAAAGCCTAATCCGAGATAAGGAGCAACATCCCGATATGTTTTTACTAAATCACTCTCTTCTTTCGGCATTTCAGTCTGTTATTCTATTTTCGTAGAATTCATCCTGCTGTTCCCCTCAAATAAAGCTCCTTCGTGAACTACAAGGATTTTTGCTGTAAGATCTCCCTTCAATTCTGCACCGGATTCCAGGATAACTTTTTCCGATGCAAATACCTTACCGTTAATTTTCCCTCCCAGTACAATATTTCTTCCTTTTACTTCACCAAATACTATCCCCGTGCTGCCGAGAATTAAATCGCCTGTAACGAACACATTGCCTGTAATTTTACCGTCAATTCTAATGCTTCCGCTTGAATTCAAATCCCCTTTTACATCAACTCCTTTGTTAATGATACTGATTTCTTCAGTAGTTTTACTTTGAGAAAGTTTCATAATACCTCATTTGTTTAATATAACAGTTTTAGGGTCAATTAATATCCCGTTTTTCCAAATTTCAAAATGAAGATGCGGACCTGTACTCCACTTGCCTGTATTTCCGCTTAAGGCTATTATTTCTCCCTGCATAACGGATTGGCGTTCTTTTTTCAATAAAGAAGAACAATGCTTGTATACAGAGATATAATTTTCAGGATGAGCCAGGATAATCGTATAACCATCCTCAACCGTAAAATTCGCAAAAACAACATAACCGTTTGCAGTCGCAAATATCGGAGTTCCTTCTTTAACGGCGAAATCTATTCCGAAATGCCCTGACCCGGGATTAAAATCTTTTGTTACGAATCCCTTTACAGGTTTCATGAAAACCGGGTTGTCTCCGCCCTGGAACCAGGTTGAATAAACATACCTGGCAATAAACATAATATTCCCGCCTGTTTTCTTTGATACTGAATTCGCAGAACTCGGTTTTGAAAAAGCTGATGAATCGACCGATAGGATTATTTTTTTTAGGCGCTCATTAGAATTTTTTAAAATATCAATCTCTTTTAGGAGCGATTCGATTTTTTTATTTATAACATAAACGTCGGTTTTTTCCTCTTCGCTAATAGTGATATACGATTTAGGGATTAGATTGATTAATGGTGTATACAGCCAAAGAGATGAGAGTCCAGCAGTGAAAACAATTAATACAATAAGTAAAGTAAGAATTATAAAGCGGGAACGAAATGTTTTTGACGTCCAACCAGCCGAGGGAGAGACGGGAACCATAACGATTGAAAAATCAAATCTCTCTATTATTTTTTTTATCAGCTTCATTTTACTTATTTAATTCAAAGTTGTTCTTGATATCATTAAACTTAATTTTTCCTTCCCGCAATAATACAGGTTCTTCACCCGTTAAGTCAATTAAAGTAGATGCAAAGCCGGATATTTTTTCGTTAGTATAAAACAGGGCATCAATTTCTCCACTAAAATTTTCCGCAATTATGCCGGGATCGTTCAAGGGGAGCTCGTTGCTCCTATTCACACTCGTTGATACTAAAGGCATTCCGAGAGAGTTTAATAACATCAGGCAGAAATCATTATTAGGAATTCTAAAGGCTGCTGTTTCGGAACCGAGCTTCTCTTTTGTAGTCTTATTCAGTTTTAACACCACAGAAATAGGATTAGGCCAGATAGATGATATAAACCTCAAGTGGGTATCTTTCATTGCTTCAACATAATCAAGCAATGTTTGTATATCCCCTATTAACAGGATATAATTTTTATCTCCTATGCGGTTTTTAATTTTATTGACTCTCTGTACAGCTTCAAAATTAAATGGATTTGCACCGAACCCGTAAATTGTGTCCGTAGGATAAACAAATAATTTTCCATCCAGAAACATTTTTTTTGCAATTGAAGTAACCTGAGATAGATTGTCTTCAATCAAATACTTCTCTGTTTTAATTCTACTTTTCATCCAGCATTTTATCAATTTTTTCAATAACAATTTGCGGCTGGAGTAAATTACCGCATTTGAAGTGCTGAAGCGGACACTTTTTGTAACCGTGTATTCCGCATGGTTTACAAAACAAACCTTCTAAAGAAACATATTCGCTTTTTTTATTATAAGGATAAAAACCGAATTGCGGAACAGTTGAGCAATAAATCGTCAACACCGGGATATCAGCACACATGCCCAGATGAGTAGGAGCGCTATCGTTTGTGATTAATAGTGAACATCTTTTAAGTAGTTCAACCGATTCAATAACTGAAAAAAGTCCGGCTGTATTCTCTATATTTTTTGTTAAATCTTTTTTTACCCGGCTACACAACTCAAATTCACTTTTGGAGCCGATTAAGAAAACAAAATAATCTCTTGCAACAAGATGCTTAATTATCACAATAAATTGTTCCTCGGGGTATCTTTTAGTCTCCCATACAGTACCCGGGGCTATCGCAACAAACTTTCTATCTTTTCCGATTTTTTGAATGAATGAATCAATTTTTGTTTTTATCGATTCATCAATCTTGAGATGGGGTAATTCCGGTTGTGAATCTGTATTTTTCACAACCAGTAGTAAATTTCTTTCGGCTTCATGCTTAGTATGATCATATTTAACTCTGTATTTGTAAACAGACGGAAGCGTAGAATTGTCGAAGCCGTAGCTCTCCGGTATTTCAAGGAACAGTACTAGTAATGATGTTCTCAATGATCTATGTAATGAAAAGAGCAGTGAGTAGTTCCTTTTTTTAACCTCGCCGGCAAATCGTTTTAAAGCAAATACGGAACGATGTTTATTCCTTTTATCTAAGATAATCACATCACTTACAAAAGGTGATGCTTTAAATACCTCTTTATCCTGTTCAATTGTGATTACATCAATTTTGTATCCGGGGTATTGCTTGCTTAGCCTCTGAATAAACGGGAGAGAAAGTATAGCATCCCCTAAAAAAGCTGTTTGAATAACGACAATTTTTTTCTCTTCCACTAATATTTCCATCTCTTGTGCATCCAGAACCACTGTTCCGGATTCATCCGCACATAATTTTCAAGTAAAGACGTATGCCTTTGTGTAATTCCCTTCACCATCTCTTCCTGTCCCCCGGGTAAATCATCACTACTTATCTCTTCAAATTTTAATCGATAAGTATAGTCGGGTTGCCTTACAACTATACCCATTACAATAGGTGCACCTGTTTTTAATGCAAGTACAGCCGGTCCCGTATATGTAGCAGAAGGACGGTTAAAGAAATCTACTCTTATTCCCTCCTCAGGTCCTCTTTGATCCGCTACTAGTGCCAGGATGTTTTTATTAATCAATTCCTTGTATGTTTGTCTAATTGATATACCGAGTGGAATTACTTTATTCGTCCATTTAGTTCTAAAACTATTCATCCAGTTATCCACAAGTGTATTTCTTTGTGATTTAACTATTATATGAAGCGGGATACCGAGTTTAATTCCCAAAGCGATAGCTGCCAATTCCCAATTCCCAAAATGAGCAGTAAGAAGTATCAATCCTTTATCTTTTTCATAAAGGGACTTTACCAAATCCAGATCAATAAACTGTAATTGTTTAAGTATATCTTGTTCCGAAAAAATTGGAAAGGTAAGGATTTCTATTAAAGTAATTGAAAAGCTCTTATAGCAGTTAAAAGCGAGTGTCTTTATTTCATCATTACTTTTTTCCGGAAAAGCGTGTGTTAAGTTTTCAATTACAACTTTTTTGCGTATAGGTATGATATAAAAAAAAAGGAAAGCCAGCAATGCTGCTGCTTTCCTTGCTTGCTTAATTCCTAAAACGCAGAAAATCTTACTAAAAAAAGAGAAGAGAATAAATTCGAAGCGATCTTTCAAGAATTACTTCCTGACATAATAATTACTAATTAGTTTTAATTCGTCTTTGCCAGTTATCATCTCTCATCTCACCCCTCATAGTTGAGTGGAGAAGCATATACTCGGAGAAACCCGTAATATCAGCAAAAACAAATTCAACGCCCCCTTCGATGGAATGATAGTACCATACTTCATACG
>DAIRET010000318.1:0-1607 GCA_036795455.1 Ignavibacteriaceae bacterium | reverse complement strand
CACGTATTATCGCAACAGTTGTTCAAATGCTTGTTAATGTAATTGATTTTGATATGGGTGTAATTGAAGCAAATGACGCACCGAGAATATTCTGTCAAAAGTTTGATGATTATCTTCATCTCGAGAACAGAATACCGGAAGCAGTTCAAGCCGGTCTGAACAAGAAAGGTCATTCTCTTAGGGTGCATGGCGACTACGATCTTTTCTTCGGCGGAGTTCAAATGATATTTATTGACCCGGTAACAGGAAAGTTATATGGTTCGGCAGATATTCGAAGAGGAGGTTCGGCTTTAGGATTCTAATATTTTTATTAATCCCATCGGGTTCATTTTCTTTGTAAATCAAATTCTTTTATTCAAATTTGCAAATGAAAATGAACCCTTTGTTTTTTATACTTTTATGATAATCAATATAACACTTGTAATAACTGCCATTGTAATTGCTGCCTTGTTAGCTGAAACGCTTATCATCAGGCGGCATGTGAACAAGTTCACGCTTCGCGTCCTTGTAAACGGTACAAGGGGGAAATCAAGTGTCGTTAAATATATCCACGCCGGGCTGGTAAACACGTCCACATTTGCAAAAGTAACAGGTGTAATACCGACAATGCTTTTCCCTAATGGTGAAGAAAAACCAATAAATCGAAAAGGAGCGGCGAGAGTTCAGGAACAGGTTAAGATGATCCGGTATGCAGCCGGTTTGAAGGCTGATAATATTGTATTGGAATGTATGTCGATTAACCCCGAACTTCAGAAACTTGAAAGCCGTATTCTAAAACCTCAAATCTATGTAATCACGAATATACGGAACGACCATCCAGAGCAGATGGGGAAGGATGAATTACAACAGGTGTATTCAATTTGTAATGCAATCCCCCGGAACTGTATAGTTATTACGGCAGAGAAAATACATGCTGCTATTATTAGAGAATTTGCGGCAAACAAAAATTCCACAGTAGTCGAAGTTGATGAAACGGTGTACCCGGAGTTGCCTGAGCATATGCACGCAGTAAATGTAGCACTCGCTGCAACAGTCTGTGAACAAACAGGGATTGATAAAAAAACTGCAATAGATGCAATAATCAATTCAGAGAGAAGCCCTGAACCTGTTCTTTTAAAACTACAAGGGGATACACTTTTTCTTAATGGTTTTGCTGTAAATGATATTCCTTCCGCTTCCGACTTTATTAAAAAATGGTTGGATGAAATTAAAACCATAAAGAAAGTATCATTCATTTTTAATTCACGGAATGATCGTCCGCTGCGTACAATTCAATTTGCAGAGTGGTTTTCTTCCAATGGAAATATAGAACGAATTATTCTAACAGGGAATCATAATGAGAGGGCAATGAAAGAACTGGTAAAGCACGGTTTTGAAAAGGAGAAAATTAGCATTTGGAATTCTGGTTCAATAGAGAGTTTTGTTGATTCGATTAAACAATGTGGTCTTGAAGGTAATCTTATTATAGGTATCGGTAATATTGCGGGAGATGGTTTTAAGATTTTAGAAAAGCTAAAAGGAATGGAAGTATAAATGATTACTGAATCTTTGTTAATCGGTTTGATAGTTGGACTTCTATTTTATGAGCTGTTTGAAATATCACCGGG
>DAIRET010000134.1:0-8284 GCA_036795455.1 Ignavibacteriaceae bacterium | reverse complement strand
CAACCGCATATCCTTTGGCAACAGCACAGAAATTAATTTCCACCCCATTTTTTGCAATAATGCTATCTTGATCAAACAATTTAATGTTTTTCCAACTGCTGTTTCTAAGAGCTTCAATAAGCGAATCTTTTCCCGGTACTTTAGGAGATTGTGTATTGAATCCCCATGCTTCAATTACATTTTCGAGAGCTATATCGAATGCTCCCTCTGTAATACCGGTAAAGTAATCGCATTTTTTCATCAGCAGGAATATCTCTTCATTCACCGATAAAGTTTCGGCATTTGAGTGATTAAACTTCCAAACCGGGCTCTCTTCATTATAAGTAGAAAAGAGATTGTCTATCCGCTGGAACTCTGCAAACGCAAGATTAATTGCTTTATTTGCAGTCTCTTCATCTATCTCTTTTGTTTTTATTTCAACTAAAGTTCCAAGAATTATTCTTGTACGTTGAACAACCTCTTCATCACCGTTTGTGTTTCTGTTTCCCAGGTAAATCCCGATAACGAAGAAAAGAACCCCGGTAAAAACGATGATGATATTCTTCTTCATCAAAAAATTTGCGGCTTAAGCTGTTTCGAGCTTAATGATTATCTTATTCGGAGCGCACGCAATAATGTTCGATGTTACAAGGTGTCCGCTGTGCATACATAACTTATTTCTGCAAGAAGCGGATTTAACAAATGCAGAGCCATTGCCCACTGTAAGGATAGTGTTCCCGGCATTTCCTTGAATGCTAATATCAGTCAGGTTTCTGTCAAGCGATATTTTATCTACTATTCCTTTTTCATTTTCGATAACAGCAAAATTCTTAATGCTTTCCTTATAAGAAAAGACGCCGTATTCTTTGAATTCCGCAGTAAAGAAATATTTTGCGTTTGTATGCTTCAAAGAGTTTCTGATATCTGAAACTATTGCATCAAAACCTTTTTCAGGTGAAACAATTTTCCCTTCATTTCTTAAAAGAATATCGGATTGAACTTCTTTACCGAGTTTGTTAATTGTAACAACAACCGAATTGTTTTTAATTAACGATTTATTTCTTTTATTCTTTAATGAACTATAAATAACCTGTGCAATACCGCTATTGCCGTGTACAACAACAGAAGCTATAGAATTTTTATTAAGATGCGTGTTGAACATCTCGAACACGTTTTTAATAACGGTGTTGTTGTCGGGAAGAAATCCGTATAGTGATACGGAGCTTGTCTCTTTAAGTTCCGACAAAATATTTCCGAATTTATAACCGGCACCAAGTGTAACTGCTGCCAAACCTGATAATTTCAAAAACGAGCGACGGGATAACATATTTTTAATCTCCAACTTTAATTACAAATTTTTTAATTAAATCATACCTGCAAAACCCATGAAAGCGAGCGCGAGCAAACCGGCTACAATCAATGTAATCGGTGCACCGCGGAATCCTTTCGGGACGTCTGCAAGTTCAAGTTCTTCTCTAATTCCAGCCATTATTGTTAATGCGAGCGTAAAACCTGCGCCGGCACCAACTCCGAATACTATACCTTCGAGGAAGTTGTATTCTCTCATGCTGATAAATAAAGCTAATCCCATTATTGCACAGTTAGTAGTGATTAACGGGAGAAAAATTCCGAGCGCCCTGTATAAAGGCTGGCTCACTTTTTTAATTACCATTTCAACGAACTGTACAAGCGATGCAATTACCAATATAAAGGAAGGTATCTGCAGGAATGTTAGGTCGTATGGTACAAGTATAAAATTATACAACAACCAGCTTACAATTGAAGTAATTACCATAACGAAGGTTGTTGCCATTCCCATTGATACTGCGGAAGATATTTTGTTCGACACACCGATAAACGGGCATATACCGAGGAAGTATGCAAGAACAAAGTTGTTTACAACAGCAGCGGAAATAAATATAATGAACAGTTCCATGCTTATGCTCCTTCCTCTTTAATCTCTTGAACTTCAACCGGCTTTTTGAATTTTTGTAAAACCGCTTCTCTTTCCAATCTCTTTTTCCTTTCAAGATACGTGTTGGAAAAGCCCATCATTAAACCAAGTGTAAGGAATGCACCTGCAGGAAGTATCATAACAATCCATGGCTCGAAAGCGTTTGGAAGCATCTGGAAACCTAATAGTGTCCCCGATCCGAAAATTTCTCTAATGCCACCGAGTACAAATAACACGATTAAAAATCCCATTCCGCTTCCGAGGGCATCGAATACAGAACGTAACGGAGTGTTTTTTGAGGCAAATGCTTCAGCCCGTCCAAGTATAATACAGTTAACAACAATCAATGGAATGAAAGCGCCGAGTGATTTACTTAGTTCGGGGAACTTTGCTTTCATAACAAGGTCAACTATTGTTACGAATGTTGCTATAATTACTATAAATGCAGCTATTCGAACCTGATCCGGTATAAGTTTCCGGATTAATGAAATCAATAAACTTGAAAAAACAAGTACAAATGTTGTTGCAAGCGCCATAGCAATACCGTTAATTGCAGACACTGTAACAGCAAGTGTTGGACACATACCCAATACCTGTTTAAAAATGGGGTTGTTGTCCCATAAATTTTTTAGAAATTCCTGCGATAGGGTAACCTGTTTTTTCATTTGTCGCCTCCCTTCTTTTCAAGTTCGCGAAGCTTTATCAAGCCTTCGTTCAAAATTGCTACAACAGATTTTGAAGAGATTGTAGCTCCGGTTATAGCAACAATTTCATTCTCTTTCTTCTCGCCCGAACCCTCTTTAATCCATCCAATATTTGGAGTAGTGATCAAACCATGAAACTGATCTCTAAAATTATTTTCAAGAATTTTTGTGCCCAAACCCGGAGTTTCTGTTTGTTCAAGGACTTCGATTGCTGTGATTTTTTTTATATCTTCAGTCAGACCAGCCATTACTCTAATTTTATCCTGGAACCCGTTACCTTTGTAAACAAGGGAATAACCGATAAAATCTTTATTCTCGTTGAAGACTTTATAAGCCTCTAAGCTCGGATCCTTAACCGGTTCATATGATTTTCCCTCAGGTTGAACAAGATAGATTGCTTCTTCTGTAGCTTTTAATTTATTTTTAGCAATAAAAGGAGAAGACCAACCGCTAATGTATGAAAGCAATCCCCCCGATAGAAGTCCAATTATTGTTAATGTTGCAAGCATTTGGAATACAATTTTCATTTTGCACCTCCGAACACTTTTGGTTTTGTTATTCTATTAATTAAAGGGACAAAACCGTTCATAAGTAAAATGGCGTACATAACACCTTCCGGTAAGCCTCCGAATAAACGGATTACAACAATTACGAAAGAGATACCGAAGCCGAAAATCCACATTCCCTTGGAAGTTAGAGGAGAAGTTACCCAATCGGTTGCCATGTAAAATGCGCCGAAAAGGAAACCACCGGCAAAAATGTGAAACATCGGTGTCGGATACTTTGTGGGGTCAATTAGATAAAATATTCCTCCGAAAATAATAGCACCAAGCACCATTGCAGTAGGAATTCTCCAATTTGCAACTCCGATTGCAACAAGGAATATTCCGCCTGCCAATACTGCAATAGCTGAAGTTTCACCGAGTGAACCAGTAATGTTACCGAAGAACATAGGCGATAACGATTCAACTTTTGCCGCTTCAAATTTAAAGATTGCAAGCGGGGTAGCTTTTGTAACCGCATCTGCAAAGTTCGGAACGACCCATGAAGTCATAGCAACCGGGAAAGCTGCTTGTAAAAATGCTCTTCCGACGAGTGCGGGGTTAAAAATATTGTAACCTAATCCGCCGAAAATTTCTTTACCTACCCCGATTGCAAATACTGCACCGAGTGCTGTAAAGAAGAGTGAAAAGTTTGGCGGTAGTACCAATGCCAGCAGTAATCCGGTAATCACTGCACTCCCGTCTTCGATCACCACTTTTCGTTTCCTGATAACTTTAATAGCTGCTTCTGTACCAACACAAAAACCAACGCTGACTGCAATAACCAATAATTGGTAAAAACCAAAAAACAGTACTGCAGCTACAATTGGAGGAAGCAGAGATAAAACTACCATCCACATAGCCTGCTTTGTAGACCATCGTGAGTGAACGTGCGGGGAACTTGTTAGTTCTAATCTGTATGTAGGATTCGCTGTAGTTGTAGCCATATTCCTTTTATTTTTCTTTATTAATTAAATATCTTAAGCCGATTTTCTTTCTCTTTGAAGTTCCAATACTCTCTTTTTACCGAGGCGTATCCATTGAACGAGGGGTAAATTAGCGGGGCATTCGAAAGTGCATGTTCCGCATTCCATACAAACCGTTATGTTGTAATTTTCTGCATCTTCAAGGCGGTCAAGCATCGTAAACCGTGCAAGTTTTGTAGGAATCAAGTTAAGCGGACAAGCATCAATACATTTACCGCAACTAAGGCATGAAGTTTCTTCAGCAGCATTTGCTTCTTCTTTAGTTAAAACAACTATTCCCGAAGTTGCTTTCATTATCGGGGCTGAAAAATCGTATTGTGCAACACCCATCATCGGGCCACCGACAACAACTTTTACAGCTTCATCTTTAACGCCACCGCAGTATTCAAGCACATCACTGATTGGGGTCCCGACTTTAACATAAAGGTTTTTCGGGTTGTTAATTCCTCTGCCTGTAACTGTTAATGCAGCATAAAGCTGCGGTTCGCCTTTTACAACTGCGTCATAAACTGCAACGGCAGTACCAATGTTTTGAACAACGACACCAACATCAAGGGGAAGTTTCCCTGGAGGAACTTCTCTTCCTGTTGTTGCTTTAATAAGCATTTTTTCTGCACCCTGGGGATACTTTGTTTCTAAAACTTCAACAGAAATGCCGGGAAATTTATTCGCAACTTCTTTCAATTTTTCAATAGCTTTAGGTTTATTATCTTCTATTCCAACTATTCCTCTGTCAACACCGATAGCTTTCATTATTAAATTTAACCCGGTTAAAACATCTTCCGGTTTTTCGAGCATAAGCCTGTAATCGCGTGTCAGATATGGTTCGCATTCGCATCCGTTTAATATTACGTAGTCAATTTTTTTGTCTTGAGGTGGTGAAAGTTTTATGAAAGTCGGGAATGCAGCACCGCCCTGTCCTACTATTCCGGCTAAGCGGACTCTCTCTTTTATTTCTTCGGGGGTTACTGAAACCGGGTTTAAAGGCGGGTACTTTTCTAATCCATCTCCTTCAACCGACTGGATAATTATCGAATCTTTCGGGAAGCCGGATGTATTCGGTTCCGGGTGAACATTTGTTACTTTTCCATTTACAGAACTGTGGATCGGAATTGATACAAATCCCTCCGGTTCCGCTATTACCGAACCGGCATTAACTTCAATCCCTTTTTTCACTGTCGGTTTTGCCTGTTTCCCGATATGCTGTGACAATGAAATAATAACAGTTTTGGGGTCAGGCATAACCTCTAATGCAAGGTCTTCCGTAAGTTCTTTGTTTTCAAAAGGATGAACGCCGCCGCGAAATGTTTTACTATTAAATAAACCCATATTCTTATCTCGTTAGTCAAAAAATTTGCAGAATTGATACAAATTCTAAGCCAATAAGCGGAATTGGAAACTGAGTATAATTTCACACCGTATATTTTTTTTCAGTGAATAAAACTCTTTGATATAAACTGCTGCTGCTATATCGAAACTTGGTTTAATGTTGGAATATATGCTGTAACCCATTATAAATCAATGGATTGCATGGTTTCCGCATAGAGATGTGGGTGAATTCGCCAAAACAGTTAAGGGCGATTAAAAATTCAGTTATTTAATAAGTAAAAAAGTATTCTGATTATTTTACCAGTAAAACTATTTAAAAGAACATCACGGCTCGTCCATTTTTCATTTTTGATAAAATTGTTTCCTTTTTGTAAGAAATAAATAAGATAAGATTAACCGGAAAATTCGGAATAATTCCTTGGGTTGAGCAAAATCGAACAACGATAATTCTCAAATTTTACAAAGAATAACCAAAGCCGGTTATGGGGCGTTTTCCTTTTGCGGATACATCTCTTTTAATTATCTTCAACCCGAAATTTTAAAAAAACAGACATATGAAAATTTTTATTACGAGAAAAATACCAGGTATAGCCGAATCCCTTTTAAATAAAAACGGGTTCGACGTTACATCTTTTAAAAAAGATAAACCAATTTCAAAACAGGAGTTATTGAAAAGCGTAAAAGGAATTGATGCTTTAATTTCTCTGCTTACAGATAAAATTGATAAAGATATTATCGACGCAATGCCCGGTTGTAAAGTAATTGCAAATTATGCCGTAGGTTACAACAACATTGATGTTAATTATGCAAAATCAAAAGGTATCGTTGTTACTAATACGCCTGATATTTTAACCGATGCCACTGCCGACCTTGCGGTTACTTTGCTTTTGGCTGCTGCACGCCGGGTAATTGAGGGGGATAATATGATGCGTCAGAATAAATTCGAGGGATGGAAACCCCAGCTTTTAACCGGTGTTGATGTAAGAAATAAAACCGTAGGAATTTTAGGAACGGGTCGCATCGGTACTGCATTTGCCAAAAGGATGTCGGGGTTTGATTCTAAAATTCTTTATTACGACAAAACAAATAATGAGCAGATAGAAAAGAGGTTCGGCGGGAAAAAAGTTACATTGAATACTCTATTAAAAAAAGCAGATTTTATATCAATTCATCTCCCTTTAACGCCGGATACTTACCACCTTTTAAATAAAGAAAAACTACAGATGCTTAAAAGCACGGCAGTAGTAATAAACACAGCACGGGGTGAGATAATCGAAGAAAGAGAATTAATTAAACTGTTAAAGGGGAGGAAAATTTTCGCTGCGGGTTTTGACGTTTATGAAAATGAACCGGCTGTTAATTCCGAACTATTTAAACTGGATAATGTTGTATTGCTTCCTCACGTGGGCAGTGCAACAATTGAAACCCGATCTAAGATGGCTGAACTTGCAGCAAAAAACGTGATAGCAGTTCTTAAAAACAAAAAGCCGCTTACTGCGGTGTAAACCATTATTTTTTAACTATTTGAAAGGAATCTATGGAAAATACTGAAAAGCAGAAAACCAATTTATTCAAGTCTTTTTCAGGTACTTACTGGCTTGTTATAATGATGGAGTTCTTCGAAAGAGGCTCATATTACGGTATGATGAGCATTCTTTCAGTTTACTTTACAGACCAATTAAATTTTTCAAAAGAGAGCGTTGGTGTAATTAAAAGCACTATTCAACCTCTGTTATATATTTTACCGATTCTTGCCGGGGCAATCGGGGATAGATTCGGCTATAGGAAAACTTTGATTTTTGCATTTTCATTCCTCGGCTTAGGATATTTTTTAACAAGTCAAACCACAGAATACGCAATGGTGTTTGCAAGTCTTGTTATAATGGCAATCGGTGCGGGAGCGTTCAAACCGATGATTTCGGGAACGATTGCAAGAGTAACAACCGAAAAAAACAGCACTATGGGATTCGGTATTTTTTATTGGTCGATTAATTTCGGGGCATTTCTATTCCCGTTAATACTTGTACCTTATTTAAAAAATAATTTCGGATGGGAGTATGTTATACTTGCATCTGCAATCGGAACATCCGCAATGTTGATTCCGACAATATTTATTTACAAAGAACCGAAGCGCCCGGAAAGCTCGAAATCCCTTCTGGAAGTTTTAAAAGGGATGGTAATGGTTTTAACAGATGTGAAATTCATCATGTTGATTGTAATCTATTCCGGTTTTTGGATTTTATATTTCCAGATGTTCGATTCGGTATTGTGGTATGTTAAAGATTATGTTGACCCAACTAAAATTAACAACGCTGTTAATTCTTTATTTGCCGCGGTAGGAATTAACTTGAATTGGTACTTCGATGTTGAACACGTTACAGTAATAAACGCCGGAACCATAATTCTTCTTCAGATGGTCGTATCAAATATCGTAAAAAATACAAAAGCATTACCAACAATGATTACAGGTATCGGTATGGGAACTGTTGGCATGGCTATTCTTGCTATCTCAACAGATATATGGGTATTTATTATCGGTATTGTAATTTTCTCAATCGGAGAAATGACCGCACATCCGAAATTCATTAGTTACGTGGGATTAATTGCTCCGCCGGATAAAAAAGCAACGTATTTGGGCTATGCATTTTTATACGGGGTAATCGGCTCTTCAATCGGTGGTATTCTCGGAGCTAACCTTTATGTTCACTTTGTAGATAATCTAAAAGACCCTCAAACTTTATGGCTTATCTTTAGTTTGATTGGTGTATTCTCTATGGTGGGATTATTACT
>DAIRET010000133.1:0-8294 GCA_036795455.1 Ignavibacteriaceae bacterium | reverse complement strand
GAGAAGGGGTATGACCTATATTAAAGGTTCGCAAACCACAGGGTGGCAGGCCCAAAGGGTAAACCCAAAGGACAGGCCCGAAGGGTAAACCCAAAGGGCAGGCAAGAGAAAGACTCTTGTTGATTTATAGGTTAAGTTTGGCGAATTACTCAGCGTGTCTCGGTCTTTGAAGACGCAGAGGGTTTTGTAATCCGCAAGGGTATTCTCTTTTAAGCATCTTTTCTATATAAAAAGTATGTTATGTGTGAATTCAACTTATAAGGAGTAAAAAAAATGGAAAAGAGTAATCGTGTTAAATCAATGCTATGGGGAGCCGTAAAGGTAATTTCTTATATTATACTGGTTCAGTTGTTTCAAAGGATTGTTATTCTGCCGCTTGCTTCGGTATCAAGAAGTTATTGGTCGGAGCTGGACGGGCGCGGATTAAACGAACCCTGGTTTTTATCAACCGGTTTTGCAATTTTTTTAGTAGCTGTAGTAATAACCGCCATTTTCTTAAAATTTATTGAAAAAACCGGATGGGTTTACATAAGACTTACATTCGATAAATATTCAAAAAAATTTAACGCAGGTGCTGCTATAGCGCTTCTTATAGTTATCCTTTTTACAATTTTGAATTTGGTTCTAAGTAATACTCAATTGATTATTAATTATAGTTCATTTACAAGTTTGATTCTGTACATTATAATTTTAATGATAGGGATACTGTTGCTTGTAGCCCACGAGGAAATAATGTACCGCGGTTATATATTAAGAACATTTGAAAAGCATTATAATACGGTTACAGCAGTTATTCTAAGTTCACTTCTATTTAGTTTGGCGCATTCGCTACGCCCGGATATTTCACCGCTTTCTTTTATAAATATTTTTCTTGCCGGTGCTTTTTTATCAATCCTTTGTATAAATTATAACAGCATATGGTTACCGCTCGGGTTCCATTTCGGGTGGAACTATTTCTTGTGGTTATTTAATTATCCTATCAGCGGGCAAAGATATACTAATCCGTTGTTTAAGCTGGAGTATAGTAATCACAATTTAGTAACCGGTTCCGAGTTTGGTCCTGAAGATTCGATAGTTATGACTGTTTTACTTGCAGCAATAACCGGTTATACATTATATAAGCACAAACGGAAACATGGAAAAACCCGGGGAAATGGGATTCAACCGAGGAGTTTATAGATTTTGTGAAACGTTCATATCCCAGATATAAAAAAGGGCGGTTTCCCGCCCTTTGAAATAGATATTTTATTCATTCTATTCGAACATACTAATATCCCCGGCTCCTTCTCTAATTACTTCCGGGACTTCATCGCTAAGGTCTATAATACTTGAAGATTTTCCGTTAAGCGGTCCTGCTTCAAGCATCAGGTCTACCTGTGATGCAAAAATGTGTTTAATTTCGTTCGGGTCGGATAACACTTCGCCCATTCTATTTGTAACGCTTGTACTAATAATAGGATTACCGAGTTCTTTCACAAGGGTTAATGCAATTTGATGATTAGGAACCCGAATACCAACCGTTTTTCTTTTACTCCACAGTTTTTTAGGAACCTCTTTTGCAGCAGGTAAAATAAAAGTATACGGACCTGGCAGCAGCCTTTTCATTGTGCGGTAAGCATAATCGGAAACTTTAGCATAGTTGGAAATATCTTTCAAATCGGAACAAACAAAACTCATCAGTTTTGTCCCGGAATCATGCTTAATTGAAAACAGAGTCTCGAGCGCTTCTTTATTAAAAATATCACATCCTAATCCGTATACGGTATCGGTGGGGTAAATAATAATACCGCCGTTTTTTAACACTTCAACAGCTTTATTAATATACCTGAGTTGTGGTGTTACAGGGTGGAGCTCATAGTATTCCATATTAATTCCTTTCGTTAATAACAATTATAAATATACTATGGGGTGTCTGTTAAGTAAGTTTTAGTGTGTGTTTAGAGATTCTGTGGTTCTGCAGAAGGAATAATTGAACTATTAAAAAATCCTTATCAGCCACCAAAACTCTATAACTGAAAACAACGTAAAAACTTTTCGGACAGCCCCGGCTAAACATACTAAAAGTGGGATTTGAATTTAGAAAAAGATATAACTACTAAAACACCTCTCTTTCAAAGAAAAAGATTACTTTATAAAAATTATAGACTAAAATCTTGGTTTGAATATGAAAATCTATTTTGAAAAAGTCAAGTCCCCCGCAGGTAATTTGGAGTGATTTACAAAATATTTTTTATTTCCGTGTAAACCGGGTCAACTGTAAGTTCTTTTATACATTTGTATTTTATATCTTCTCTTCTGCAAGAAAGGGGTCTGGGGGAATAGAAAAAACAGGGAGAACAGTTAAGATTTAAAGAGATTATCCTGTGTTCCGTTTTCCATGGGTGAATGTATTTTTTGTTTGTAGGTCCGATAATGGCAACAGTTTTTAATTTAAGAGCAGCAGCAACGTGCATCAAACTGGAATCATTGGAAACAAATAAATTACATCTTTTCATAACTGCAGCAGTTTGAGCCAGGTCGGACGTTTTTACATAAAGTGCGTTTTGATTATTTACAATCGATAAAATACTATTAATCAGCTCTATTTCATCCGGTCCGCCGAAGAATAAGGTTTTCGCTTTTTCATTTTTTATCAGTTTGGAAGCGAGCTCCGCAAATTTTTCCGGTTCCCACCTCCTGTTAATATGATTTTTTAATGTTGAGCACCCGGGATGAAAACCGATAACAGTTTCATCGTCTTTAATGTTTGCACTATTTAAATAGTTTTTCGCAAAAGAAATGTCGCTGTTGTTAAGGTTAAATATGAGAGAAGGTTCGTCCGGGCTTTCGATACCGAACAGTTTTTTTACAAGTAACAAATTTTCCTGCACGTTATGAAGATCATCATTTTCAGTAAGTCTAACGTTATTTAAAAAGCCGAGATTTTCCGTATCCATTCTTAAATAACGGATAGCTGCGCGTTTTTTTGCCCCGATCAGGTAATTGATAAGATTGTACTCTTTCCGGTTGGAAGGATAAACGTTTATCGAGTAGGAGTATTTTTTTCTTAATTTAAGAACGTATTGTAAAGCCGCCGGTTTACCCGCGTTCATGAAGTCGAAGTAAAGTACTTTATTCAGAAGCCCTGTGCGTTCGTAAATATCTTTAACGCCTTTGTACATAACAAGCGCATCTATAGATGCTTCGGGAAAGTTATCCTTTATCAACTTTAAAGCCGGGGTAAACATCAGTGCGTCCCCGATACCGGAAAGGGCGTTAATTAGTATTTTCATAAAAAAAAGAGGGCGAAGAATTACTCCGCCCTTAAAGTCCGTTATTTTTTCGTAGTATCTCTTTGAGTTTTCATTGCTTTGAACCGCTCAATCTGCATAATAATAGATTGATCGTTAGGATAATAATCCTGCAGTTTCGTTAAAACATCAACCGCTTTGTCGTATTCGCCGAGGTTTTCATAAATCTCAAGCAGAATTCTGTAAGGATTATAATAAGAAGAAACTTCAGTCGGGTTTTCGTTCATAGCTTTAATTGCATCAACTTCAACCTCGCGTGCAATTATTTCATACTGCTCTTTTGCACCGGCTGAATGATAAAGGTTGCCAATATCAAATAGAAGCCTGTGATCTATTTTCAGTATACTTCTCGGAATTTTTCTATCCATTTCATCAAGAGCTTCGATACTTTTTTCACGCTGGTTGCCGTCATTCAAATAATACAACGCAAGCCTGATGTATGAATTCCTGTAATTTTGAACAAGTCGTTCATGATTATCATCAAAGAAGATTGACGGGTCGTTCAAACCGCGGAATTTGAAACCGGGTTTATAATCTTTGCTGTAAGACGGGTTTTCTTCGAATACCTGTTTTCTCAAGATATTCTCGTTAATGAATTCCATTCCCGGAGTTCTTTTTTCAGGAACAAAACGTAAAGCCATTCCTTCCATTCTTAAATAGTCCGCCATCCCGATCTTGCTATCTTCCGAACATGTAACTGCAAAATAAATCGGTCTCTGCCAGTTATTTGCTTCTACTATTTCTTTAACCATGAGGTCCTGTACCCGGACAGCTTTAATTCCGCCGTATGTAGCGGTATTGTTCATTCTCCAGGTTAAAAATCCCTGGTTAATAACCGATGAATCTTTAATTTCATACTCATCAAACCCGGCTGAAGGAGCTAATCCTTCAAGAAGAATGCGGCTTGACTGTTCGGAATAATTCATGCTTAACTTATCGAAATTGGGTGGTACTGTAATAGTAACATCCCTGGGCTCCCATTGTATCGGGCGCAGTTGATCAATCTGAACATCCGAAAGTCTCATAGCAACTTTTTTTGCACCGTACGGTTCAAGATTTTTTAATTGCCTGATATACCATGTAGTATTCAGTAAACTGAGATTTGCAATTCTAACATCTCTTCTTACACCTTCAACATCCTGTAAATACCATAACGGGAATGTGTCGTTATCTCCGTTTGTAAACAAGATTGCATTCGGGGCACAGCTTTGAAGCAAGTTGTAGGAATAATCCCATGGAACCCAGTTATTAGCTCTGTTATGAGTATAGTAATTTGCTTGCAGCATTCTAACCGGGACAAGTACCACGCCAAGAGCCAATATGCCATAAACAGCAGCTTTACTTAACGATGCCGATTTTATTTTCTCAACAACAAGGTCAATTAAGCCTCTAATTCCTATAGCAATCCAGATTGAGTACACAAAGAAAGCGCCCACATAAAAATAATCTCTTTCGCGCGGCTGCGGTTGCTGCTGGTTTTGATAGAATGCCGTTAAATACCCCATAAAAATAAATAACACCATAAATATTGAAGCCATCTTCCAATCCTTCCGGAAGTGGAAATAAATACCTATCAGCCCGAGAAGGAACGGGATTCCGAATAATGAATCTTTTGCTTCGCCAGCAAACCGTATATTAAATACTTTTCCGAGAGCATTCCCAACCTGGTTGAAAGGCCAGATATTCGGACCTGCATCCTGGTACCATGATTCTCTACCGCCGTAATTCCAGAGGAGGTAGCGTGTCATCATGTGATTCATCTGGTATCTCCACCAGAAATCAAGATCGCTTGAATAGTTACTATAAACGCCCATCTGGTGCGGTTCACTTGCGAATCTTCTTTTAAATGTCGGGAAATCACCGTATTGTTCACGGTTAAGGTAAGAGACTAATTCGGTGAAATCATTAGGCTCGTTCTCATTCATCGGCGGATTTTGATTAGCACGAATAATTACCTGCGTATAAGTTGTAAATCCGAGAAGAATAAAAACAAATGACATGAAAGTAAGGTGCAGGGTATGTTTCTTTTCTTTAATCGTATAATAAATTCCAAAAGCAAGTAAACCGGCAAGAATAATTAAGAAAAGGAATTCCATTGTAATGTTGTTCCCCGCAATAGAATTCATTAAACCGGGTAAATGTTTTACAACGCCGGGATATGTAACAAACAAAGCAATTCCACCTATAATAAGAGACATATAAATAGAATTCCTGTTGAATAATTTTTTCCAGAATGCACCGATTATCAATGCACTAATTCCGGCAATTATCATTTTAAATTTACTGTCGAAAGCCTGATACATTTCCTGTGTGGGCGGATTTGAATCAGTCTGGCTGCTCCACAACCCGATTGCGACAATCATTACAACTGCAACGTGTCCGAGTAAAATGAATCCGGATTTTTTTAATGCTTCATCATCATCAACATACTTCCTGAACATTATCATCATAACAACCGAGATTATAGCAAGCACACTCATCAAGTGGATACCGGTAGATAAACCGATAAGATAAGCAATCAATAAAATATACTTTTCATTGTCTTTATTGTCCGCCCGTTCATTCCAGATAATCATAAGGTAAGTGATTAAAGCGAAAAAGAAAGTAGAGGCTGCGTATACTTCAGCTTCCACACCACTAAACCAGAATGTATCGCTGAAAGAAAAAGACAAAGCCCCGATTGCAGCTGCAATATAGGTGGCAAGAGCGTCAACTAAATTCTTAGGTGATTTTCCTTTATAGTTTTCAATCAATTTAACAGCGATAAAATAGAGTAACACAACCGATAAAGCACTTGACAGAACGGAGATCATGTTTACCCGGAAAGCGATATTTTCCGCAAAAGGAATTAATGAAAAAATTCTACCCAATAGTAAAAAGAATGGCGCTCCGGGCGGGTGCGGAACCTGTAAATAGTAGCCGGCGGCAATAAACTCACCGCAATCCCAAAAAGAAACGGAGGGTTGTACCGTCATATATAGAACGGTTAACGAGATTAAAAATACAATTAACCCGATTACTCTGTAAATTGTTTTGAAGTTCATCTTTTCCTCAATCATGAATAAGATATATGAAGTTGTTCTTGTAAATAGTGTTAATTAAAGTATGAATTGACAAACCGGAACAGATTCAATTCTTTTTAAATATATGGTCAAAGTTCTTTTTTTCTCTGTTTAGATAATACTTTTCATATAATGATTTAAGCTTTCCCATTGATACGGTATCAAATTCCTCTTCATCTTTTTCCCGTTTAAGGAACATCTTAAACTCGTCTTTATCTTTGGGAGTCATTTTCCATTCGAAGCGTTTTAGCTCCTGTAGAAATTTTACCTGGTCTCTGAAACTCATTTTTTTGCTTTTTCTCTTTTATATCCGATTTTACGATTGCAAAGATAAGAAAATTAGAGAAAAAAGAGTTATTTATACCGTTGAATTGCCCACAATCTTTTCAAGTGCGGTCAACCGGTTGTCCGTTTATTTAGACGAACGAACCGGGAAAAAGCTATATTCATTAAAAATTAATTGAAGAATCAAGGAAGAACAGAATAAAGAAAAAAATGAAGTTGTTTAATTACTACAAAGTCAATAAACCGTACGGAGTTTTGTCCCAATTTACAGATAGAGACGGGAGAAAAACGCTTTCAAGTTTGTATAATTTTGAGCCGGATGTTTACCCGGTCGGAAGAATTGATATGGATAGTGAGGGATTACTTTTACTGACTAACAACCGAAGTTTGACTGAAAAATTGTTAAACCCGGAATTCGCACATGAAAGAGAATACCATGTACAGGTCGAAGGAATTCCCGATGAAGAAGCGTTGAACAAACTTGCATCCGGAGTAGTGATAGAAGAAAAAATGACATTACCGGCAACGGTAAGATTAATGGATAAAAACTTTTCATATCCGGGCAGAATTCCCCCGATCCGCGAAAGAAAAAACATCCCGACTTCATGGTTAAGTATTACACTTCACGAAGGAAGGAACCGGCAGGTAAGAAAAATGACAGCTTCAGTAGGATACCCGACGTTACGTTTGATAAGAGTAAGGATTGAGGAGGTTCATCTCGGGAATTTGCTCCCCGGTGAAGTAAAAAAACTTTCAGCCAAAGAAATTGAAAATTTATTCAGAATACACAAATCATAAGTTAAATATTTTCCGTTCCCACTTGAATTTTAAACCGGCAAAAGATAATTTAACATCCAAATAAAAAACTTAGAGGTATCCCGTAACGAATGGTTTGTTTTTCATTACGGGATACTTCTTACACATAGTATAAGGAGTATCATTATGGAATTTAATTTTTCAGACAGCTGTTTGAATATGCGTTCTTCGGAAATAAGGAATTTGATGAAATATGCTACCAGACCGGATATCATTTCATTTTCCGGCGGAATGCCGGGCAATTCGCTTTTCCCAACCGAAGAGATAGACGAAATATATAACAATCTTCCGATTGACGTAAAACGGGCAGGCTTTCAGTATGGAGCTACGATAGGTTACCAGCCGCTTATAGAATCAGTAAAAAATCACTTGAGAAGAAAAGGTTTGCCTGTAGAGGATAATGAATTAATTATTACCGCAGGCTCACTACAATCAATTAATATAATTACTAAAATTTTTATTAACCCGGGCGATACGATACTAACCGAATATCCCTGTTTTATTGGAGCAACGGGTGTATTTCAATCTTTTATTGCAAATCTTCACGGTATACCAATAGATAAAGACGGGATAATAATCGCGGAGCTTGATGAAGCACTGAAAAAGTTCCCCAAAGCAAAAATACTCTACTTAACTCCTTATTTTCATAATCCGGCGGGAATTCTATATAGTAAGGAAAGAAAAAAGGAACTATTAGACTACTTAAAAAATAAAGAGATAATCATGCTGGAAGATGATTGCTACGGTGATCTTTATTTTGATGATGCAGACAAAGAGTTATGCGTTCCTATGAAAACTATTGACCCGGAAAACCCGGTAATCTGTTATTCAAGTTCTTTTT
>DAIRET010000132.1:0-8322 GCA_036795455.1 Ignavibacteriaceae bacterium | reverse complement strand
CATTTTGGCACTTGCGCTAGTAACAAGTGCGTGCAATAAGAATATTACTTATAGTTGAACTACTTGACCATGTAATATTTTGAGATGAGCCTGAAGGATAAGCCTCTCCGCCATTAGGTGATATTAACCTTAAACTCGAAATTGAAAACGTATTACTGATTACAGCAAGGTTCAAACCTGTAGCTGCATCGGAAATTCTTATCTTTGCCTGGTCAGTTGATAAATTAGACGGAATGTTCCAGTTGTAAGTACCTGTAGAAGCCGGAGTTGAAGAAGTAATTAAGTTCCAGCTTGTTCCATTATTAGTTGAATAATCAATCCTAACTATGTCTATTCCATTAGTTACGTTAAAATTAATAGTCTGTGTAGACCCGGCTAACCAGGATTCACCACCGAGCGGGGAAGTGATGTTTATATTTCCTATTGTAAATGTTGTGTCTGATTCATCTTTTAAAGACGGGTCGATTAAACTTGTTATTCTAATTTTTGCCTGGTTTGTCGGTGTATTGGGAACGGCGTAAATATAACTTCCGGCAGTTGCTGCAACCGAAGCTGCTATCTGGCTCCAGGTGGAACCATTGTCTGTTGTTATTTCAATTTTTACATTCGTAGTAATATTTGAAGTCCAGAAGATGTTGTAATTAGAGCCGATTTTCAATCCTTCACCGCCATTTGGAGCCGTAATCTGAATTCCTCTAATGGAAAAGACATTATCACTAAGATCTCTTACATTAGGATATGAAGCATCACTTATTCTTATTAACCCTTCATTAGTTGGGGCATTCGGAATACTCCATGTGTAACTTCCGGTTCCTGCCGCAAATGAATTTACAATTGTAGTCCAGCTTAATCCGTTATCAATACTGTATTCCAGCTTAACAAAAGAAACATTATTGCTTGTCCATGAAATCTGCTGTGTTGAACCTGCATTGAATACTTCGCCTCCATTTGGGGAGACAACAGTTAATGATGAAATAATAAAACTGTCGGAAGTGTCGATAATTGCAGGCATAGCAGCATCACTTATACGAATCAATGCCTGTGTTGTAGGTGAATTAGGCACTGTCCAATTGTACGAGCCTATTGCAGCATTTGTAGAAGCAGTAATTAATTGCCAGTTGTTTCCGGCATTTGTTGAATATTCCAATTTAACATTCGCAATATTTCCGCTTGCAATCCATTGAATTGCGTGAGTTGAATTAACGAGTAATTTTTGTCCGATTGTAGGGGATTGCAGTTGTAACCGGCTAATTGAAAAAACTGCATCACTAACATCGGTAAAGAATGGGTCTTCAAAATCGTAGATTCTTACTAATGCCTGTGTGGAATTAACATTCTGCGGAATATTCCAAATATAGTTGTTTGTTGATGCAGCTTGTTGATTGATAATTGTTGTCCAGCTTCCTCCGTTATCAGTTGAATACTCAATTGTTACAAAATTAATATCCGTACTTGTCCAGTTAATAAGATGGTTTGTTCCGGCTTGCCATGTCTCTCCGCCGTTAGGGGAATTCAGATTAATAAACTTAACAAGAGGGGAAGCGGGATAGCCGGAGCCCGCTGTAAAAACACCGGGTTTACCTGAACTACCGTAATTGGCTGTTGTAATAAACAACGCTAAAAACAAGCATGAAAAAAGATATAATACAGTATTGAATTTTTGCATAGTTTTAGTTTACCTCCCCCCCCAAACGGAAATGTGTAATTATTTGTTAATAATTAATACGAATTACCGGTGAAAAAACTAAGTAGTTTTCATTGCGGTAAACCGGCAAAGCTTTTGTTGACGTTCGATATGAAGTGAAATATCTGAAGTCAAAACCAATTGAATTAGTCAGCATAAAAAACATTTTTAGACCGACGTATCCATAGCTTTCGGTAAAGTTATAATTAATGATAGTGGAAGCATTGTATTGCAATAAACCACCTTCACCATTTACACCAACCTCGGCAAATACCGCATTTTTGAAAGCTCCCTTAGAACCGGCTTTTAAATCTTTCAATTGCGTAAGGTCAGGGTCTAATAAGTAATAGTATACATCAAAAGAACCTAAACCTAACCCGGCAGAAAGCGAACCAACATCCGAAAAACTGAGTAATTCTTTCTTCTTTACAAATAATAGAAATGAATTACGGACTGTGTTGAACTTTGTAAGATAGTCAACACCAACATCACCAACTTTAAATCTATTTAAGCTAATAAGCCCTTCCAAACGGATTTCAAAATCTTTAAGTGATTCGTCGATTAATCTAAGCGGGTTACCGAAAGCTTTGAAATACAGGTTACTGCCGGAATGATACAACCTCTTTCCAATATCGTCATTATCTAAACCTAAAAGAGGTTGCCGTGCTGCTAATCCGGTTCCAACTTCAAGTATGTAAGAATTGTTTGGACGATTATTAATTAGATAATCTATATAAGTAACTTTTACTCCGGCGATATAACTTGGATAATACCAGCCGGGAATACATAGTAGATCGTTGCCCCATCTACCAATTAATGAAACTAAAAATTTATTTTTATTGTCGGTGGTTACGTTCCAGAACATTAACTCCGGTTCAAGAAAGTGCATATAAATATCGAACCCGTATGCATATTTACTGTCGTAATCCGATTTTGTGAGGTCATTTAAAGCATAAAACTGCTTTTTAAGATCCTCATATAACGGCTTACCTAATATGTCCCGGATAAATACAAAATCCTCGGTAGGATCAAAGAAGTAGTCGGAGCTATCCAAAGAACTTAGTTTTGATTCGGAAAAGAATCTTAAAAGTTCAATCTCATCATCATAATACCGTCTGCGTAATTCGATAAAGACCTTACCCTGGTAAATATCTTTCGATTTCTCTCTTAATTCTTCAAGAGTGGGTTTACTTCCTTCCAACCTTAAAGCATTTTTTACAATAAATCTGTTGTAGATTTCTCTTACAAAAATTGGGTCGGTTACAACCCATGTTTGTTTAAAATCATCAAAAGCAGTTGTAGGGTATTCCAGACTTCTGTAAATCTTGTTGATCCTATTATATTTATTAACAGAATCCGGTTCGGTTTGCGGAAAAATGTTTTCTGCCGCTAATAGTAAAATGCAGAAGGCAAAAATATACAACGATTTAAAAACTTTGTTAGAATCCATATCTATATCTTATTTGAATTAATGATGTACCTTCTTCAAGCTCCCATGGCCGTACGGACCTGAAAAGGGGAGCGGTGATATAAAACGTTTCGAACCTGAAAGTATGTTCGGGTGGTAGTTCAAAAAGCTTCAACCAAAAATTAAAACTTAACTGCCCGTCGAAATACCTAAAATTCGTTCCGAGAAAATCGTTGTTCTTCGGTGCAAAATTCATGTGGAAAGAAACAAACGGCTGGATCTGGTTGAAAACTAATTTTTTTGAAATCCCGTTTTTGTATAAAAACTCTATCACGTTATAATTTGCAGCACCAAGGTCCATCCGGAAACGTAGTGTTAAAGCTTCGTTGCTATTCCAGAAAAAAGACATTGAAGCTTCCCATTGCTGGGATGAATAATAAGCAACTGAACTATCATTCGTTCCGAACTGAACATATGGCTTTTCAAGTTCTTGCGAACCGGTTGCTATATAAAAATTCAAAAACGGAAGCCCGAATAACCTTGTTGCACTAAGGTCAACTATCAACCCGGAGCCTACATTTAATTTCGGTTTTTTGATAAATAGGAAAGGAACTTTATCGGCAAAACTTGCCGTATTCAAACGCATTCTTCCCATCAGTTTGGCATCAAGAAGAAAATCGTTATCAAGGTCCTGGTTATCTTCAGAAACGCTAATCAAAAAACGTAAACCGCCCTTTAATGTCATCGATTGCATCGGGTGAATATTCAATACTCTATTGCCGAGGCTTACTTCACCACTTAGAGTACTGAATCCAAAGTCGAGAGTTTCATGGAAAAAACTGACACTTGTAAAAGTAGCATCGATTTGCATTGAAGTAGCGGATTGTTCAGTTGTAGCTCCTCTTCTTGAACGACCAGCCCGTTTTTGTAAAGCAGGTTTTGGATATCTGTGGTTATAATTAACTCGCATAAAGTTGAGAAAGTCAAGATTGTTTGTACTCGAAATCCCTTTACTCTTCTTTATATCTTCATCAACGTTGATCCCTAATAATGAACGTGCCTCATCCTCTTTTAAGTAAGTTTTTACATAATTAAAGAAAAAATCATACTTCTCTTTATTATAGAAATAAAGTTCTTGAATGTCCTTAAATGTGAGAACTATTGTAGTATCAATTTGAGGACCCGAACCTGCATCTCCAAAAAACGTTTCACCGGCTGCTGCTTTATCTGTTATTTCGTTTACAAATAAAACATTAATTGAATCAACCTCAATAGCTTCTTTTAAGAAAATGATATTGTAAGTAGTGTTGTCCGATATTTGAAAACTGAAAGGTGCTTTTTCATCACTGCGTGGAATGTTTTGAAGATTCTGTATTTCTCCGTCTTTCAGTTGTAGAGGTACAGAATGAATATTCAGATAGCTTTTATCCTCTTTCAGCTTGTTTTGGATTCTGGAATACAGGTCATCAAGGGGAAGGCTTTGCGGATAAAGACTTCCCCCGGAAATAACGATAAATAAAATCGTTAACCAAAGTTTTATAACATACTTTTCCATTTCGGAACTAGTAGTTAATTCTTATAATCGGAGAAAAAACTAAGTATGAATCTTCACGCCACGGAGCCATTTTTTTCTTTTCGGTTCCGTACATGCTGAAAATTCTAACATCAAAGCCGAAATTTTCACTAAGCATTACCTGGGTTTTTAATCCGAAATAACCTCCGTCTTTCAAATTATGAGAAATTATAAAGTTGGTACTATGCTGAATCAATCCACCGGTTCTAACTGCACCGAGGTCTAAATAAACATGATGATTAAACTTATCAGTCCATTCTTTTTTACCGGCTTCCAAATCGATTACTTTTGCATTTCTCTTTGTAATTCTGTACCAGTTGATATCCGGATTGCTAACTCCAAGTCCTATTTCAAACTGACCGAAATCGAACAGGTTGAAGAGGTTCCGTTTTTTTGCTTCTATATTGAAGTATGTTCTATTTGAATAAAAATCCAGCGAATCAGTTATTCCGTAATCCTTCTTAGCATAATCGTCCATTGTGTACTTTACTTCAAGCATCACCTGGAAATCCTCAAAATCATCGAAAACAAATTTTAACGGATCACCGATAATGTTAAAATAAAGGCTTTTCCCGGAAATAAACAAAGGTTTGTATGTTTTATCACCTACAAAAGGTCTTCCTGAAGGTAATGAAGCTCCGACTGAAACACTGTAAGTAAAATTTTTCGGGTTTTGACTTATAGTTTTATAATATGTTAATTTTAACCCGGCAACGTATTCTTTTGAATACCAACCCGGAATAAAAATTCTATCATTACCCCACATACCGAAAAGAGAAAGGAGATATTTATTTCTGTAATCGGAGGTTGTATTCCAGAACATTACTTCCGGTTCTAAAAGATTTAGTTTTACATCAAAAAAGTATCCCGGTTTAACATCATAGATTTTCTTTGTAATATCGCTTAAGAAGTAACCTTCAACTTTAACTCTTTCGTATAAAGCACCGCCGATAATTTCACGTAGGTAAAAACCATCAATAATCGGGTCGAAAAGATATTTGGGTTCTTCTTTTCCTATTTCATCTACATTTATGAAGGCAAAAAGTTCGACTTCACTATCGTAATACCTTTTTCGTAAATCAATTACAACAACACCATCATAAATCTGCTGGGTCAATTTTTTCACGGTTTCAATATCAACCTTGGCTTCATTAAGGCGTAAAGCATCTCTTACAACAAATCTATTGAATATTTCCCTAATAAATAGAGGATCGTTAATAATCCACTTTTGTTTTAAATCATCAAAAGCGATAGTGTTATACTCAAGGCTTTCATAAATCTTCTTGAGATCGGTTAACGTTTCCCTATTGTCCTGGGCTTTAACCAGGGAAAAGGGAATTATTAATAACAGAAGTACAAAGTATAATTTTTTCATAATAGCTCTATCCTTTTAATGTTTAATAACCATACCGGTATCTAACTTGAAGAATCGCTCCTCCTTTAGTTTCCCAGTCTCTAAGTTTTCTGGCAAAAGGTTCGCTCATGTAAGTCCCTTCAAAACGGATTACATGATTACCTGAAAATTCCAGTAACTTCAACCAAGCAGTAAGAGTAGCCTGACTATCAAAAACTCTCAATTTTGCCCCGAAGAGCTCGCTATTATCGGGAACGAAATTAAAATGGAAACCAACAACCGGCATTATCTTATCCTGAATAAGTTCTTTAGTAGAGGCATTTTTAGCAGTTCCTTTATAATTTGCTTTCCAAATATCGTAGTAACCTATGCCGACATCAACCCTCAATCTGCTAACCATTTTTTCACTTGTATTCCAGTAAAACGACATTAAAGCTTCAGCCTGTGTAAATGTGAAGTATGCATATGGATTTGTTTTTGTTCCCAGTTTTACTGCAGGGCTGGAATATGCAGGACCACCCATAGCAACATATAAATTCAAGAAAGGCATTTCAAATGGTCTCGTGATGTTAATATCGAAACCAGCCGCAGTTCCTACGTTAAGTCTCGGTTTGTCTGCTTGATGATAAGGAAGATTTGTAGCCAAACTTGAAGTGTTCATTTTTATTTTCCCGATGAACCTGGCGTCTACGATCAGCGAATTTGAAATATCTGTCTTTTTATCCGTTAAGGAAACGAGTGTTCTGAAACCCCCTGTTAAAGCCATTGCTTGGTAGGGGAGCAGGTTGAGTACTCTTTCAGTAAATCCTAATTCAACTGAAGCACCGCCGAGAGCAAAGTCCATGATCTCGTGCGAAAAATGTATCATGCTTAAACTTGCGTCAATACGGAAAGGCGTTTTCACTACAGCTTGTTCACCGCGTCTTCCTTTCTTTTCGGCTTGTTCGCGGGGATACCAGTGAATATGGTTTGCACGCATATAATTGAGGTAGTCGGTATTATCTCTTGAAGACATACCGAGACTTGTTTTTATATCCGTATCCGGTGTTATTCCCAGTAAAGAGGGTACGTTTTCATCTTCGCTTTGTTTAATATAATTATTAACAAACCGGAAAAGTTGATCATACTTGGCAGCATCGTTAAGTTTTAAGGAATACACATCTTTAAAATTTAGAACTCTCGTAGTATCAATTTGAGGACCGCCGCTGCTTTCACCGAAGAATGATTCGCCGGAAGCAGATTTATTTTCAATCTCATCAACAAAAAGAATAATAGCTGAATCAATTCCTATTCCTTCCTTTAAGAAAACAATTCTATATGTAATGTTATCTTTAACCTGAAATTGAAAATCACTCTTTTCATCAGTACGCTGAAAAGTTGGAATTGTACCAAGATATTCATTTATCTGGTCAGCACTGAAATCGCAATAGAAAAGATTCAGATACTTTTTATCCTTCTTCAGTTTTAGATCGATCTTCTTGAAATAATCATCTAACTGCTGCGAATATGATGTACTTAAAAGGATAATAAAACAAAATAAAAATAGTCTCTTAATCATCATTCAGACCCTAATTGTTAATGAAACTTAAAACGAACTTACCGGGGACTAATGCCCCGAAAGTTATTTAATTACAGTAGCACGAAATTCTTTTCTAATTTGTTCAAACTGTGTTCTGAAAGAGATGGTAAGTTTAACGTCAACTTCACCACCGACTTCCAGAGTATTCATAAAGTCTTCGCTAACATTTATGTTTACAGTTGGGAACACACCAAAAGCACCAACCATCGAACCAGCTAAAAATCCCGGCGGGTCGGAAGTAACCTGCAAATTTCTTATTTCCGGTTTCGCAAAAACAAAACCTCCCGGACGTACACCCATGTAGCCGAATAAGAACATCTTACTCATATTATTGTAGATGCTTATCAACCATTCGGTGTTTTCATTTTCTTTGGTTGCTTCAATCCAGCCGCTGAACATTGTCAGATTCGGACGGTCAATTGTAATTTGCCATTCGGATTTTTTCGGAGAACCGCCATCGTTATTCTTATAATAAATCGGGCTGTTTTCGTAAAAACCCTGGATAGTAATTGTTTTGCCTACGTTAGTATACTCGGATAATACTTTATCAAGTTTTACAATAGCTCCCTGTCCCTGATCCAAAGCAGTGCCTGAAGCATCTACTATTTTGTATGAATATGAATTTGGATCAGTATATTCAACGGTAGCAAAACTGAAAGATTCACTTTCACTATAGAAGTAATTACTCCTTATGTTAATAGTTGATGCCATAGATGGATTTTCA
>DAIRET010000317.1:0-1639 GCA_036795455.1 Ignavibacteriaceae bacterium | reverse complement strand
TTGCAAGAACATCACAACCGGGGGCTTCCGTGATTGATTGGGTAAGCTCTACAAGATTTACAACCGATCAACCGAATTCCCAAACATACGGACTTCAATGGAATACGAATAACCAGGTGCCCTGGTATAGATGGCAAATCAACGATACAAGCTGGTACCAGGTTTGGTTCGATAATGATTCTTCGCTCGGACTTAAATATGCACTTGCACAGTCGAAAAATTACCGCGGTGTAGGAATGTGGGCTTTAGGTTATGACGGAGCAAGACAGGAATTGTGGAATGAATTATACAGACGGTATTATCTGAACGTCCCTGTTGAACTTGTTTCTTTTACTGCTGTAAATAATTCCGGGAACGTTTTATTAAATTGGAAAACAATTACAGAGGTGAATAACTTCGGTTTTGAAATTGAGCGGATTTCAAACTACAAGCAAAATGAAGACGGGAATAGTTCAAATCTTAATTGGGAAAAAATCGGATTTGTGCAGGGTTTCGGTAATTCAACAACACCGAAAGATTATTCGTTTATAGATGAGAATTCAGTTTTCCCTACATTGTACAGATTAAAGCAAATAGATTTTGACGGTACATATAAATACTCGGATGAAATTGAGGTTCTTGATAATGCAGAGTTTAGTTTTTCGCTGGGGCAGAATTATCCTAATCCATTCAACCCGGTAACAACTATAAAATTTACAATCCCTTCAGCCGTAAAAGGTGAAATGTCAAACGCAAGAATTAATGTATTTGATGTACTTGGCAGAGAAGTAGCCGTACTCGTAAATGAAGCGAAAGAACCGGGCATTTATGAAGTTCAGTTTGATGCTTCGCAGTTTACATCGGGAGTGTATTTTTATCAGCTTAAAGCCGGTAATTTTATCGAAACCAGGAAAATGCTTTTAGTGCGTTAATAATGACAATTAAAGAAATCGCTTTTGCTGCAATCAACAGGCTGATTGAAAGAATATCTGAAAATCATATTGATACAACTTACCCGGTTGAAGGGAATTACCTGTATGAGTCAACCTTGAAACGGGGACATGAAAAGGTAAAATTGCAGGTTTACTTCGGTAAAAAAGGAGTTAAAACAGTTGTTCAAGGGGATAAAAAACTTCTTTTATATAATGATGTAATGGATATTGTCTCCGGCTCTGAAGAACTTAATTTAACGGGTGAAGATTTTATTGAACCGGATAGTTATATCGGTTCGGATGAAAGCGGTAAAGGCGATTTCTTCGGTCCACTTGTGGTTGCAGCGGCAGCAGTTGATAAAGATTCTAAACAGCAGTTACGCAAACTCTACATTAAAGATAGTAAAGAATATTCCGATACGGAAATTTCTTCAACTGCTCCGACGATAAAAGAGATATTGAAAAATAGATTTATTGTTCGGGTTGTTAAACCTCAGGAATATAACACTCTTTATGAAAGATACCTGAACCTGAATCGAATGCTTGCGTTTCTTCATTCCGATACTATAAAAGAATTACTTCAAAAAACAGAATGTAACGATATTATTGTAGATAAGTTCGGAAATGAAAAACTGCTCATTGCCGGATTTTCAGGTATGAAAAAGAAGATAAAACTTCATCAATTTACAAAAGGGGAAAGATACATCGGAGTAGCAGCAGCTTCGATT
>DAIRET010000131.1:1985-8373 GCA_036795455.1 Ignavibacteriaceae bacterium | reverse complement strand
CACGTCTTGTATCTTCATTTACAATTGATCATTTATCAAACTGGTATGTAAGAAGAAGCAGACGCAGGTTCTGGAAATCGGAAATGAATACTGCAAAACTATCTGCATATCAAACATTGTATGAATGCCTTATTAAAGTGGCAAAACTTATTTCACCTTTTGCTCCGTTCATATCGGAAGAGATTTATAATAACTTGAACAGAATTACAAGTCTCGAAAAATTTGAGTCGATTCACTTATCACATTTCCCAGAAGTTTCTTATATTGAAAAAGCTTTGGAAGAAAAAATGGACTCGGCACAGAGAGTAGTTTATCTAACCCGTGCAATGAGGGCAAAGTTGAATCTTAAAGTCAGGCAACCGTTAAAGAAAATAATGATTGCAATAGATTCAACAAAACGGGAATCCCTTGCACAAATGCAGGATGTAATTCTTGATGAACTCAATATCAAGGAAATGGTAATTTTATCGGACGATTCCGAAATAGTGAAAAAATCGGCGAAACCTGTATTTAAATCAATCGGACCAAAGTTCGGTAAAAAAGTTAACCCGGTTGCAAATGCTATAAAAAGCCTTGCCGGTAAGGATGTACAATCACTTCTCAAAGGAGAGAGCATTAAAATCCAGGTCGGAGGAGAAGATGTTTTAATTTCACCGGAAGACGTTGAGATCGTTAGTTCTGAAATTGAAGGCTGGGTTGTAGAATCGGAAGAAGGTGTTACTGTTGCACTTGACACTGAACTTACGGATGATTTAATTGCAGAAGGACTTGCAAGAGAATTTGTAAACCGTATACAAAATATGCGTAAAGATGCAGGGTTCGACGTTACAGATAGAATTAAAATATCTTTTAGTACAACAGGTAAATTGCATGATGCAGTTATCCAACACTCTGATTATATTTCGTCCGAAACACTTTCAGGAAGTGTTACAAGTGTAACATTTACAAATGATTTCGATAAAGAGTTGGAGATTGACCAGTATTCATGTAAAATAAAAATTGAAAAATCCACAGTTAATTAAGGAGACCATTATGGCAAGGAAAGCAACAACAAAAAAAGCTTCTACAAAAAAGACTGTTAAAGTCAAAGATGTAAAGAAAGCAAAGCCGGCAAAGAAGGAAGTAAAGAAAAGCACACCGGCTAAACCGAAGAAAACCGTTGTAAAAAAGACAGTCGAAAAAAAACCGGCAGTAAAAAAAGCAGCAGTTAAAGAAAAGAAGGCTGAAAAAACAACTTCCAAACCGGCGAAAACTGCAAAGAAAGAAAAGAAAGAAGTAAAAACACATAAAACCGCCGAGAAGGTTGTTCATCATCATACTGTTGAAGAAAAAAAGATTTCGCCGAAAATAAAGGGTTATAGTAAAAAAGAACTTGAGCATTTCCGTGAAATTATTCTAAACAAAAAGAATGAAATAATCGAACAGCTTCAAAATTTACGCGACCAGATGCTTGACCCGACTACAGGCGAATATATAAATGAAAATTCACCATATTCACTGCACATGGCGGAACAGGGTACGGATGCCATGGAAAGAGAAAAAACATTTTTGTACGCACAAAGGGAGAACAAGTTTCTCGGTTATTTGGAAGATGCTCTTAAACGTATTGATGCCGGTACATACGGTATTTGTATCGAATGTATAGATGAACCACAAATGCTTTGCGATACTTGTCCGCTTATCCCTAAAGCGCGTCTTGAAGCCGTTCCTCATAGCCAGCTTTGTCTTCCGATAAAAATGCGTCAGGAAAAAACAAGACGGTTTTGATTTTAAAAGTATAATAGGAATAAATGCGAGTACTCTATATATCTCTTTTAGTAGTTGTCTTAGATCAGATTACTAAAATTATTGTAAAAGGTTTTTCGATTCCTTTTCTGAACATTAAACATGAAGGAATGTATCACGGGCAGAGAATCCCAATGATCGGTGATTTCTTTCAGTTTACATTTGTAGAAAATCCAGGTATGGCATTCGGTATTGATCTGGGAGATGGATTTAAACTGTGGATATCTCTCTTTTCTATAGTTGCAAGTATCGGGTTAGTCTACTATTTATTTACAGTTAGGAATCAAAGCAAAAGCCTTCGCATTTCGCTCGCATTAATTTTGGGGGGAGCATTCGGTAACCTTATTGATAGAGTTTTCTACGGAGTTTTTTACGGTTACGCTCCCCTATTCTACGGAAAAGTTGTCGATTTTTTCGATTTCGATTTTTTCGATTTCGAAATTTTTAACCGAAGTTACGACCGCTGGCCTATATTTAATATTGCCGATCTTGCAGTCTCTGTAGGCGTTATAATTCTTTTGATTTTTTACAACAAGCATCAAAAAGAAACAGAATCTGTAATTGCTTCTTCAACAGAGATTGCAATTGACGCAGTTAATGCAGAAACCACCGAATTGGTTGTCGACAATAAAATAGAAACACCCGATGAAATTGAAGTTGAAAATGAAATAAAAAATGAGCAATCTCATAACCGAGAAGAAGCTTAATTTCACTGTTCCGCCGGGAAAGAAAAAAGAAAGAATAGACCTTTTCTTAACTCATTCAATTGAGAATGCTACAAGATCAAAAATTCAAAAACTGATTGAAGCCGGTTTCGTTCTTGTTAATGGGAAAGAAATAAAACAAAACTATAAACTGCTTCCCGGAGATATTCTTGATGTTACTATTCCCATTAGCCCGCGTCCCGAAAACGCAGAGCCGGAAAATATTCCCCTTAGTATAGTATACGAAGATGATTTTTTTATTATAGTGAATAAACCTCCTGGTATGGTTGCACATCCTGCTTTCGGTAATTATACGGGGACACTTGTAAATGCTTTACTCCATCATACCAAAACTCTCAGCAACTTAAATGAACCTGGCAGACCGGGAATTGTTCATAGAATCGATAAGGATACAAGCGGACTTTTAATTGTTGCTAAGGATGACGTTACTCACGCTTTACTGGCAAAGCAATTTGCAAAACATACAATCGAACGGGAGTATTGGGCGATTGCATGGGGTTTGTTCAAAGAGAAAGAAGGAGAAATCAATCTCAATATTACAAGGTGTAAATCGGACAGAAAAAAATTCAGTGCAAGTCTGTCTGAAGGAAAAACAGCAACAACATTTTATTCTGTAATAGAGGAGTTTGAATTTTTAACCCTCGTAAAATTGAATTTAAAAACCGGGAGAACTCATCAAATCAGAGTTCATTTATCGGCAATTAATCATCCAATTTTCGGAGACCCGGTTTATGGAGGACGGAATTTGGTTTATTCATCACAACAACCGAAGTTTAAAAGCAGTGTAGAAAACTTACTGAATATAATCCAACGCCAGGCATTGCACGCTAAGACGTTGGGGATATATCATCCGCATAAAAAAGAATTTGTACGGTTTGATTCGCAGCTACCGGACGATATGCAAAACCTGTTGAACAAATTGAGAAAATCTTAAATTGCAACCGGTAATAAATTCAACCTATCCTGTGTTATCATTATATTTGAAAAAAGAAAAAGTTATTTTATGAAAGTTTACAATACCCTTACAAAACAGAAAGAAGAATTTCAACCCATCAAGGCAGATGAAGTAAAAATGTACGTCTGCGGACCGACTGTTTACGATTATTTTCATATCGGTAACGCACGTTCGTTTATTGTATCCGATTTGATTAGAAGATACCTTCAATATAAAGGATACAAAGTTACATTCGCTATGAACCTTACGGATGTTGACGATAAGATTATCAAAAAAGCGAATGAATCAGGGAACACTCCATCGGAAGTAGCTGAAAAATATATAAAAGCATTTTTTGAAGACATCGAAAATTTAAAAGTCCGTAAAGCCGATATCTACCCGAAAGCAACAGGGCATATTGTTGAAATAATTAAATTCATTCAAACACTCGAAACAAATGGCTTTGCTTATAATAAAGACGGCAATGTTTTCTACAATGTTAAAAAGTTTCAGGGTTATGGTAAACTAAGCGGAAAAAAAATTGATGAACTTGAGATAGGTGCGCGTATTGAAATCAACGACACTAAAGAAAACCCGCTGGATTTTGCACTCTGGAAAAAAGCTAAAGAAGGTGAACCTTACTGGGAAAGCCCATGGGGAAAAGGTCGTCCCGGCTGGCATATTGAATGCTCTGCAATGAGTTGCAAACATCTCGGCGAATCATTTGATATTCATGCGGGCGGTAACGACTTGATTTTCCCGCATCATGAAAACGAAATTGCACAAAGCGAAGCAGCCACAGGAAAACAGTTCGTTAAGTATTGGCTTCACTTCGGTTTTCTGAATATTAATGAAGAGAAAATGTCGAAATCACTCGGTAATTTTCTTACTGCAAGAGAAATATTGAAAAAGTATCCGGCTGAAGCTATCCGGTTCTTCTTCTTTCAAACACATTATGCCGGACCCTTGAACTTCAGTTTTGAAATGATTGAAGCTGCACAAAAAGGATTGGAAAAAATTCAGAACCTTGTAGATAATGTGAATCAGAAGTTAAAAGTAACAAGCACAGATAAAACAAAGTTTGATTTCGATTTCAGCCGCTACTACACAGCCTTTGAAGAGGCAATGGATGATGATTTCAACTCGCCGAGAGCTATAGCTGTAATTTTTGATTTTGTAAAAGATGTGAATAAAACAATCAACGAGGCACCTGACTTAGGAATTGATTTCTATCAGAAAGTTAAAGAATACCTCGAAAAAACAGCCGACGAAGTATTTGGAATAATCTCTTTTGAAGAAAAAACATCATCTTCAAATCTTGAACATGAGTTGATTGAATTACTGATAAAAATCCGTCTTAACGCAAAAAAAGAGAAAAACTTTCAGCTTTCCGACAGCATCCGTAATGAACTGAAATCACTCGGAGTTATTTTGCAGGATACGAAGGATTCAACCAGCTACAAAAAAGAATAGCATTTGAAGCGTATCTATAAAATCGATAACCTGGAAGTTCAATATAAACTCAGGGTAAGTAAAAAGTATTACAAGATCGAAATGAAAAAAAAGGGAGAGCTGTTGGAAATCAGACTCCCCGTATCTTTCCCCGTTTCAAATATAGAAAAGATACTCAATGAACAGAAAGAGTGGATTAAAAAGACATGGCTTGACAATCCTGCGATTGTAATTAAAAATGATAAAGTAAAAATTAAGGATTACCTGATACCGTTCAGGGTCCGAGTTAATTTTCGTGCGAAATATTTAAGAATGAAGTTCCATTCAAACGGGACTTTACTAATAACAATTCCATCTCCAAAGCTTCAGAATAGGGTCCAAGGTTTTGTTGAATCCCACTCCATTTGGATTCTTGAGAAATATGAAAAAATTCTTCAACTAAAAAATGTTTATGCTTTGTTCGGTAAAGAACTGTTGATTGACAGGCAGTACGAGCTCTTTATAAACACTCATAAAATCAATTTCGTTAAAGATAGATTAAGGATAATAAGTCCCGAAGGGAGTACTATTTCCACAGATGAGGTTTACTCTATTTGGCTAAAGCATTACGCAAAAAAATACTTGCCGGCAAGAACAACTGAACTGGCAAAAAAATATGATTTCAACCCTAACCGGATTACAGTAAGGGGACAATCAAGCAGATGGGGAAGCTGCTCCCGTAAAGGCAATATTTCTCTCAACTTCAACTTACTGAAGTTTGAAAAAGAAATGATTGACTATGTGATTATTCATGAATTATGTCATTTAAGGCATTTGAATCACTCACCAAAGTTTTGGTACGAAGTTGAAAAAATTTTACCGTCTTACAAATCGATTATAAAGAAGTTCAAAGTAATTCAGGTTGGATAATGAACTACAGTTTTATTGAATTGAAACCCAATTAATTACTTGGAACAAATTGACTGTAAGGGCATTTTTTACTATATTTGCAGCACAAATTTTAAAATACATCGCGGGGTGGAGCAATTGGTAGCTCGTCGGGCTCATAACCCGAAGGTTGTAGGTTCAAGTCCTGCCCCCGCTACTAAGAAGGAAGGTTATCGAATGGTAACCTTCTTTTGTTTTAATTAAGTTCTCAATCATATTCAGTTTTTATTTCAATTTGTGAGAAAGATATGTTTTTTGTTTATGTAATTAGGTCTTCAGAGGGTTATCGATATACCGGAATGACAGCCGATATTCAAAAACGATTGATTCAACATAACGATAAAACCCTATCTTTCTGGACTAAGCGAGGAACTGATTGGAGATTAGTTTACAAAGAAGAATTTGATTCCAAACAACAAGCCTTGAAAAGAGAAGTCTGGTTGAAAAGTGGACACGGAAAAAAATACTTAAAAGAATTAGGGTTGTAGGTTCAATCCCGACTTGTCGGGACTGCCCCCGCTACTAAGAAGGAAGGTTATCGAATGGTAACCTTCTTTTGTTTTAA
>DAIRET010000131.1:0-1885 GCA_036795455.1 Ignavibacteriaceae bacterium | reverse complement strand
AGATTAGTTTACAAAGAAGAATTTGATTCCAAACAACAAGCCTTGAAAAGAGAAGAAAAACAATAACCGGATTAAAACTGATTTGTTTTTCTTCTATCGACAATCGGCAATTCAATAATGAATGTACTCCCCTTTCCGTACTCACTTTCTACAATTATCTTACCTGAATGAAGTTCAATTATATCTTTCGTGAAAGATAAACCTAATCCTGTTGAAGATTCACCGCCTGTAGGTTTGGCAGAAAGTCTTTGAAATTTTCTGAAGAGTTTTGTTTTATCATCATCGGTTAAACCGGGACCTTCATCTCTGCATATAATTAAAGCATGGTTGTCAATTTGTTTAACTTCAGTATATATATTCTTTGACTGTGGAGTATATTTAACTGCGTTACCAATAATATTATCAACTGCTTGTCTTATCCATTTGGGGTCTATACTTAGGTAAATGTCTTCTTTTGATGTATAAATAATTTTCTGTCCCTTCTGGGTTGCACGCGGTTCATTTAAGGAAATAACATTTTCAACAAGTTCATTTAAATTTATGTACCGGTATTCAAGTTTTAACTTCGTACTTTCAACTATAGCTGTAGCAAGAATATCATCGATTAGTTTCCTCATATTCAAAGAGGACTGTATAATAAAACCAAGAAATTGCTTTCTTTCATCTTCGGAGATGCTTTCTTCATTGAGTAATTCCGAAAAACCGAGAATTGACGATAACGGGTTTTTAAGGTCGTGCGCCGCAATGCTCAATAAATCACTTTTTAGCTCGTTTGCTTTTTTCAAATCTTCATTAGTGCGTTCGATGTCCGCTTTTGCATTTTGAGTTTCAATCAGCAGGTTTTCGGTTATTTCTTTTTCTGCTTGCAAAGCTTTTGTTTTCTCATTTACAAGACTCTCAAGTTTAGCTTTCTCTTTTTCAACTCTTCTAAGTCTTCTTTTAGTTAAGAATTCGCTTAGTAGGTACAAGCCGATCATTGTACCGGCAATATAAATCACTATCATCCACCATTTTGAATACCATGGCTGATTAATAGTAAATTTGAATTCACGGATATTACTCCACAGATGCCCTGACTGTTGAGCTTTTACCTGAAAAGTATAATCTCCCGGAGGAAGTTTAAAAAATTCATTCCTGTTATCATTGTTAGACTGCGACCATTCCTCTTTAATTCCTAAAAGCCGGGTTTGATATTTCACCCGGTTTGGGAATGAAAAAGTAGAATATAGAATTTCAAGATTCACCAATCCATTAAACTCAGAGTAATCTTCCGAAAATAAGTACGGTTTATTATTTACAATAATTGAAATGAGTGACGGTGTCGGTGTATTTGTAATTTTAAATTCCCCTGCCTGCCAGTATGCCAATCCGTTTGATGTTGCTACCCATATCCGGTTATCTTTATCCGATACGATACCACCTGTTGTTACAACCGCATTATGCAAACCGTCATGCCTGTTAAAAAGTACGAATTCGTTTCCTGTCCTTAAAAAGATTTCCCTTTCTGTTCCGCCCCAAATATTATTCCTTTTATCGAAATGTATTGCTTTAACAACCGGATTATATGTTGAAGTATCATCATGTCGGGGTTTTACTAATCTATTCCCTTCGCTGAAGAACAAACCTTTTGAAGAAGCCAGCACATATTGCCCATCGGGTGATACTTCGAAATCAAATACTACCGGGATTTCCGAATATGATTCGGTAGTCGACAACTCTATTTTCTCAAATTCATTTTTATCTTTATTGTAACGGAATACATGGAAATTATGATCTGCATAAATGAAGAAGATATTCCCGTCCCGGTCAATTTCAACTAGCTGCGACCGGTTGGAATTAGACGGGAAATCATAGTGGGTTATACTGAAGTTATTATCAATCTTTA
>DAIRET010000130.1:0-8425 GCA_036795455.1 Ignavibacteriaceae bacterium | reverse complement strand
GCTGCAGCTTATGAAAAAATAGAGACGATTAAAAAAGCTGTTGAATCAGCAAAAGAGAATTATAGAATAACATCGGATAAATATAAAGTTCAGCTTGCAACGTCCACTGAGCTGATTGATGCGGAAACATTGCTAATGCAAGCCGAAACAGACCTTACGTCTTCAACAATAGAGTATGAACTAGCCCGGTTAAAGCTTGAAAAATCACTCGGAAGAAAAATCTATTAATTATGAACTCAATTGAAGTAAAAGCTCTAACAAAAAAATTCGGAAGTTTTGTTTCGGTAGATAATATCTCTTTCTCTGTAAAGAAAGGGGAGATATTCGGCTTTCTTGGTGCAAACGGTGCAGGTAAATCAACAACAATAAAAATGTTATGCGGTATGCTTGAACCAACTTCAGGTGATGCACTTGTCGGTGGATACAGTATCAAAAAGGAATCTGATAATGTAAAAAAGAATATCGGGTATATGTCCCAGCGATTTTCGTTATATAACGATCTTTCAATAATTGAGAATATAAAATTCTTTGCCGGCGTATACGGACTTGAAGGAGAATTATTAAAAGAGAGAATCAACTGGGTGTTGAAAATTGCAAATCTTGAAGGTAAAGAAAACATTTTAACAGCTTCACTACCGGGCGGGATTAAACAAAGGCTTGCTCTCGGAACGGCAGTAATTCATCAGCCTAAAATTGTTTTTCTTGACGAACCGACAAGCGGTGTTGACCCGATTTCAAGACGCTCGTTCTGGGATTTGATAAATGACCTTTCGGCTCAAGATATTACTGTTTTCGTTACAACTCATTACCTTGAAGAAGCGGAATTTTGTCATAACATTATTTTGATTAACGCTGGAAAATTAATAGCTGAAGGTAATCCGAAAGAATTGAAAACAAAGTATCTGAAGAAAACGATTCTTGAAATTGAAGCCACTCCGGTCAATAATGTAATAGAGATATTGAAGAAGTCGCAGTATACGGAAGATGTATCCATTTTCGGAAATAATATTCATGCTGTTATGAACTGCAACTATTCGGAGAAAGAGCAAGTTTATAGCATGCTGCAACATGTACAGGACATAAGTGTTGAAAGAATTGATGAAATTGTTCCAACTCTTGAAGACGTATTCATTCATCTTTTAGAAAAGGATGGGAAGTAATGAATTTTGTAAGAACCAAAGCAATTGCGAAAAAAGAGTTTAAGCATCTATTCAGGGATATTAGAATGCTGCTGATACTTCTTTTCTTCCCTGTATTTTTATTAGGCATATTCGGATATGCCGTAAACTTTGATGTTAAGAATATTAAAACTACTGTTTATGATTCCGACCGCACAGAATTAAGCCGCAACTTTATTAACGCATTGAATAGTTCGGGGTATTTTGATATTACAAAATTTATTGATTCGGATACTGAAATCAGGAAGATACTCGATAAAAAAGATGCCCAGCTTGTTATTGTAATTCCTAAGAACATGTCAAGAGAGTTTCATTCCAATAAAGAAGCTAAAATCCAGTATCTAATTGATGGAGTTGATGGGAATACAGCCAATCTTATTCAAAACTATGTTACTGCTGCTACGAGCAGTTACAATAACAAATTGACTTTAATAAAAGTCTCTAAAACAGGTTCGAAGTTTTACACGCCGATAGATTATCAACCTATTTTCTGGTTTAACCCGGAACTGAAATCAACAAAATTCTTAATCCCCGGTTTGATAGTTATGATATTAATAGTAACATCGGCGGTGTCGGTTTCCTTATCTCTTGTAAGGGAAAAAGAAAGAGGGACTATAGAGCAAGTGGATGTATCACCTGTAAAATCGGGAGAATTAATTATCGGGAAAACAACTCCGTACATAGTACTGGCACTCTTCAATGCAATCGTGATTCTCGTAGTTGGTTACATTCTATTCGATGTTGAAGTAAAAGGGAGTTACTTGTTATTATTTATTACGACATCAATATTTCTGTTTGCATCTACAAGTCTGGGAATACTTGTTTCGGTTATATCCGATTCTCAACAGGTGGCTTTCAATATTTCTACTATGGCATCACTTCTTCCATCGGTTATATTATCAGGATTTATTTTCCCGATTGATAGCATGCCGTGGGCAGTACAAATATTTACAAATTTAACCCCAGCAAAGTTTTTTATAGAAATACTCCGTGCGATTGTACTAAAAGGAGTGGGGTTGCAGGCTTTCTATCTGCAAGTGATATACTTGATAATATTTGCGACTGTATTTTTAGGACTTGCAAATTTGATTAATTCCCGGAAAGGAAAGACGTCTTAGTCTGAGGTAAATATTTTATGAAAACAATATTACACATCATTAAAAAAGAGTTTCAACAGTTTAGAAGAGACCCTAAGATGTTCGGTATAGTTTTAATCGCACCGATAATACAGTTGCTGATTCTTGGCTATGCGGCAACACTTGATGTTAACTCGGTTCATACTGTGGTTTACGATATGGATAAATCCTACGAAAGCCGCCGGTTTATTGAAAGGTTTAAAAGAAGCGGTTATTTTATTATTGATATGTATGCTGAAAACTATGAAGAAGTAACGGAACAACTAAATAATACTTCGGCAATAGTTGCCGTTGTAATCCCTAAAGAATTTGAAAAGAAGATTCAGCGTAAAGAAACAGTTCCCCTTCAGGCAATATATAACGGCTCCGATGGAAATACTGCCGGTATTGCATCAGGCTATGTTGCAAAAATCATATCGGAGTTCTCGAAAGAAATAGTTTTGGATTTCCGCGAGCGTTATGGACAAAAATCATCTTCAGTAGGAATGCTTACTCCCGAAATACGGGTTTGGTATAACCCGGAATTAAAAACAAGAAACTTCATGCTGCCCGGTATTGTAGGTTTGCTTCTCAGTGTGATTACATTGATTTTAACTTCATTGGCAATTGTGAAGGAAAAAGAAATAGGAACGCTGGAGCAGTTGATCGTAACCCCGATAAAACCATTTCAATTGATTATAGGGAAACTTGTTCCGTTTGTAATTCTCGGGTTTATAGCTGTTGTAATGGTGATTACCGCTATGAATCTGATTTTTGGAATCGAAGTAAGAGGGAGTTCATTTTTCCTTTTCTTTGCTTCATTTCTTTATATCCTTTCAACTTTAGGACTCGGACTGTTTGTTTCAACAATATCGAAAACGCAGCAGCAAGCGATGATGATTGCCATTTTCGCAATCCTTATGCCGATGGTTTACCTGTCGGGATTTGCATTCCCAATTGAGAATATGCCCGAGGTTATTCAGTACGTAAGCTATCTAATTCCGTTACGGTATTTTATAACAATAATTAGAGGAGTAATCCTTAAAGGAATCGGAATAGAATATCTATGGATGGATACAGCTGCCTTGCTTGGCATTGGAATAATCATCCTAACTCTAAGTTCGTTAAGATTCAGAAAGCGCTTGGAATAATATTACAAGACAAGTTTAATAACCAGGAATCCCCCTACTAACAGCACTGTAAAAGCGATGGCAAGCCAGTCGAAATATTTATCGATAAAAGCTTTTATTGTCTCACCATATTTCCAAAGCAGTGCAGCTACAAGGAAAAATCTTGCTCCCCGGCTGATTACCGAAGCAACAAGAAACATGACCAAATTAATGTCAAACGCACCGGATGATATCGTTATTACCTTGTAGGGAATAGGAGTAAAACCGGCAGTAAATATTATCCAGAAATCGTACTGTTTGTACATATCCTGAACATCAAAGAAGAGTTTTTCAGTAAAACCGGGAATACTATTATAGAAAAACATTGCAATTGAAGTGAACTCACCGCTCGGAGACCACCAGAGAAAATGACCTATTGCATATCCCAATAAAGCTCCTAGTACAGAAGCTATTGTACAATTCATAGCGAACTTAAATGCTTTCGTCTTTGAACCTAAAACAAGAGCAATCAATAATGCGTCAGGGGGAATTGGAAAGAATGATGATTCTGCAAATGCCAATATAAATAAAGCGATGGGTCCGTATTGAGTTTCCGCCCAGCTTAATACCCAATTGTAAAGTTGTTTAACTAATTTCATAAATCCTGTTTTTTTGAATCGTAAAATATGAAAATTATTTCTCTAAACATCATTTCCATTGGGTGCAAAAGGAGAGAACTCCGTTCTTTTGGTATGATGAAAATATCAACATCCCATTCCCATAAATGAGAAGAAATTCTACATTATAAGAGGGTGTGTGTGTAGAAAGACTTGAAAATTGAGTAAACGCAAATGTTGATATTTTGCGCCTTTGGAACAATTGTTGAATAATAAATCATGGAACAATCAGAAGGCATTCTATATGAAACATATTTACAAGACTCTTTTAATTTTTATATTAGCACTAAGCCCAGGGATTGCCCAAAAAGCTAAAATAGTAATTGAGGCAATGACCCCGGAAAAACTTGCAAAAAGCGGGTTGACAACAAATTCGGTTTCATCCGGTTTACATGTAGTAGCCAACGAAACCTTTGTATATTTATCCCCGCGTAATATTGGCAATACCGAACCGATTAATTCAGCATCATTTGAGTTTGCGGTAAAACCTGCCGGTTCTAATTCATCCTTTACAAGTTTCAGCGAAAATTCAGTTTTCTTCCGTCCCGATATTAAAGGTGAGTATAAAGTCAAATTAACGATTTCAACTGCCTCAGGATCACATGATACAACAATAAGTCTTTTCTCAGCCAATTATGTGGGTACCGGGAATTTTGACGGTGTTCAGGCTTCATACCCGAACTGTATGACCTGTCATAGTAACACCCCGAAGTTTATTGATATTTACGATAGATGGAAACAAACGGGTCATGCAAACAAATTCAAAAACGGGATTGATGGTAATCCATCATATTACCGCGAAAGTTGTTTCAAGTGTCATACTGTCGGTTATGATCATAATGAAGCAGCACTAAATAACGGATTTGATGATGTTGCTGCAAATCTCGGTTGGACTTTTGCTCTTCCTGTTGGTCCCGGTAAATGGGATACACTAAAGACGATGTATCCTTCGCTTGCACAATTTGCACATGTAGGATGTGAAAGCTGTCATGGTCCCGGTGGTGAACACGCACTCGGTGGACCAACGGAAAAAATTGCAATTTCTCAAGAATCCGGTGTTTGCGGACAATGCCATGACGAACCATGGCGTTATAACCGATATGCACAATGGGAAAACACTCTTCACTCGGCACCTGTTTGGTCAAACTCATTTGCTCAAGCTGCAACATCACAAAACAACAATTTACAAAATTGTATCCGCTGCCATGATGGAAAAGGATTTGTGAATTTTACAAAAGGAGTTGTTACAAATACTACAGGCATGACTTCTGCAAGCCAATCACATATAGGATGTTCAACATGTCATGATCCTCATGGTAATGATAAACCCGGTTCAATTAGAAATACACCTGCTGGTTCGGATACATTAGCCGGCGGATTTCAATATACTGCAAACGGTTCCGGGCATCTTTGTATGAACTGCCATAAAGGAAGAAGAGACGGAAATGTATTTGGAATTACACAGGTTACTAATGCAAACTGGGGACCACATTATTCGGTTCAAACAGATGTTTACCTCGGTAAAAGCGCAGCCGAATTCGGTTCGGAATATGGGAGTTCACCACACAATTTGATTTTCCAGAATGGATGCGTTGATTGCCACATGGTTGCTACAACGGATACCGGTACAGTTAACCGTGATAAAGTAGGAGGACATACTTTTGCTTTATTCAACCCTGAAACAAACTATTACCATACTACAAAATGTACTCCGTGCCACGGACAAAAATCAAGCTGGGATGATTTTATTGCACGTGCAGACTACGATAACAACGGGCAGATTGAAAGTATTCCGAAAGAAATTGACGGTTTAATTAAAAAGCTAAAATATTATTTGCCACCGACAGGAGTGGACTCGGTATCATGGCAGGCAATAAGGGATTCAAATAATGTTACTATAAATAAAGCATATTTCAATTACAGGTTCTTCTATTACGAAGGAAGCAAAGGTATGCACAATACAATGTATACTGTAAATGCTTTGCGTTCTTCGATTATTGCTCTCGGCGGTGTACTCTCCGTTGACACACAGACTCCGGAAATGCCGATTGAATTTGCGTTATCCCAAAATTATCCGAATCCTTTTAATCCTACAACAAGGATTAATTACACAGTTCCGGCAGGTACAAAGGTAAAACTTGCGGTTTACGATTTATTGGGGAAAGAAGTGGCAGTATTGGTGGATTCTTATAAGGATGCCGGAAGCTATACAGTTGAATTCAACGGGTTTAACTTACCGTCCGGTGTATATTTTTACAATTTACAAACTGATAAACACAGCTCAACTAAAAAGTTGATGTTGATGAAATAGCACTCACAATCTGAGAAGGGAGACAAGAGGGCTGTCTCCCTTTTCTGTTAAATCTAAAAGAACAATGTATTTGGTACAGATGTTATTCTGTCTCAATTTTATTTCCTGCTGTATCGATAAAAAACCATGAGTCGCTATTCCACTTTTTATACTCCCCATCAGTAATCTCGTTACAATCTAAACTGACTTTTGCTGTGCCGTTTTCAAATGGGAAAGCACATTTGAACTGCGGTTTAATAACAACATTGAAATTCATGTCGGAATAACCAATCAGTTCGTTTTCAATAATCCTGAACAGCCCATAAGATGGATAATCGGGACCGTTATCAATAGTGAAAACATGAAACAATACATTTCCCTTTTTATTAATTGCTACTAAACCTATGCTGTCTTGAAATACAATTGCACCGGTTTTGAATGTGTCAGTATAACAAATTTGGTAACGGTTGAACGGGATCACTGTATCTCCATTTGAATTGATATAAGCAAAACTATCTCCGTCTTCCGATTGGATTAAGAACCAATAATTGTTACTGTACTCCTGAGATAACTGTTCTATTTGCGGCAAAGCCAGTTTAATAAGAAGTAATAACAAAAGAATTGTTTTGAACAGAGTACCTTTTTTCAATTAATTATTTCTCCAAAAACCTGGTGTAAATAAAACGAGCAGGGTGAATATTTCCAATCTACCTAAAATCATCATCAGTGTTAAAAGTACTTTCCCCGTAACCGGAATGTGTGCAAAATTACTTGCGGGACCAACACTGCCCAATCCCGGTCCAATCCCTCCCATTGTTGTTATTACAGAACTAAGCGAAGTAGATAAGTCCAAACCCATAAATGACATTGCTAATGAACCGGTTACAAAAATACCTAAGTATATAAATATAAATGATAAAATCGAAAAAGTGTTTTCATCCGATATAATCTGTCCATTTAGTTTAACCGGTTTTATAAGATTTGGGCGGACAATTTTGTTAAAAAGACGTATGAACGTTTTTGCAGCTACTACATGTCTTGCTACTTTTATTCCCCCTCCGGTTGAACCGATACAAGCTCCGACAAACATTAAAAGAAAAATCAAACTCCAAGCGGAGTCATCCCACAAAAGGTAATTGGAAGTAGCAAAACCTGTAGCAGTTATAATTGAAACAACCTGAAAGAAAGATTCTCTGAATGCTTGCTCAAAGCTAAAATTATTTTTTAGGATAAGCAGGACTGTTATTACAAACCCGAAGGTAAATATGATTCCGAGAAAGGCTTTCAATTCGGAATTAAGCATAATTTTCTTAAAATCTCCTTTTAAAAGGTAATAATGAATTGTGAAATTTATACCAGAAAGCAGCATAAAAATCATAATAACATACTGTACGTATGAAGAATAAAATCCGACACTTTTATTTTTAGTTGAAAATCCTCCTGTTGCAACCGTTCCAAATGCATGGCACAAACTCTCATACAAATTTACACCGCCTAAAAGAAGTAATACAACAACAACAACTGTTAATAAAATGTAGATTCCCCACAATCTTTTTGCGATATCGGCAGTCCTCGGTTTTATTTTGTCAGCTATTATACCGCTTGCTTCCATCGAAAATAATTGATAGCCCGCAACTTTTAATGCCGGTAAGATAGCTATCGCAAGTACAACTATTCCCATACCGCCAATCCAGTGGGTTAAGCTGCGCCAATAAAGAATTGATTTCGGTATTACTTCTATGTCCGTCAAAATTGATGAACCGGTTGTTGTAAAACCGGAAACAGATTCAAATAAAGCGTCTGTAAAGACAGGAATTGAACCAGATAAATAAAAAGGAAGACTCCCGACAATTCCCATTATTATCCATGTTAAAGATACAATCAAATAACTATCTCTCAGTTTAATCTCCTTGCTGCATTTACGTGTAAAAAAGACAAGTGTTAAACCGAAAAATACTGTTATTGTTATTGATTCTATCGTTGGGATTAATAATGAAAATTCCCTGAAGTGAAAAATCCAGGGTAGAGTTGAAATCATAAAAAGCGCAAGGATTGC
>DAIRET010000129.1:0-8434 GCA_036795455.1 Ignavibacteriaceae bacterium | reverse complement strand
AAAAAAACGTGGTTACACAATGCTTAGAAGATAAAGATAAAGAGTATGATAAAGAGAAAGAAGAGTTGAAAATCGATTTTACTACGATGAGCAATAGAACAATAAATCAATAGAGCAGTAGAAGAATAGAACAATCTACATTCAGATGAAGAAATCAATCCTTTCCGAAACATCTGCAAGGTCAATCGGTTTATAGAAAACGGCGGCTACATGTTCTTTTAACCCGTTTTCAATTTCGGCATATTTTGAAGTGTAAACGTATGTAAGAATAATCGGTAAATCAGGGTATTTTTCAGCTACGCCGTCTATTAGTCCGGCTGTTTTCTTATCCGGTTCGGAATCCATAATAATCAGGTCGAACTTAGTTGATTTTATTATCCCGATAATATCATCAAACTTCGTTGTAGCCGTAACATTATACTTATCGTTGAAGTACATCATTAGACTGGCGCACAAACTGGAATCGGGACTAAAAATTAGTATGCTTTTCATAAAATATGGATAAAAATAATTTTCAATCCTTACTTATTCTAAATTTATGCCAAAGAAAAGTTGAGTTTCCTCAAAAAAACAGTAGAAAATAAAGGGTTATTACAGAAAAGCGTAAATATTTCCCATTTTTGACAATTTTATTTCCATAAAAGGCAACCGGTATTGAATGATTAAACCGCCCCGAAAAATCAAGGGATTCCTGTTCCAGTAAGGATTATCCTTCTAAACCGTATTCTTTGATTTTACGGTAAAGAGTGGATAGTCCGAGGTCGAGTAATTTGGCTACCTTTTCTTTGTCGTTGTTGTTGTTTTCAAGCGCTTTGAAAATATACTCTTTTTCAACTTTTTTAATAAAGTCATCAAGTGAGCCGGCTTTATCGGGAATAATGAAATCTTTTGTCGACTGTAAATAAATAGGTAAATCTCTAACTCCAATAAGCTCGTCTTTCGCAAATATTACGGCTCTTTCGATTACGTTTTCAAGTTCCCGGACTTCACCTTTCCAATCGTAGTTGAGCAAAGCATTAAGAGCAACATTATCTATTCCTTTTACTTTTCTCCTCATTTCGACCCTGTATTTATTTATAAAGTGATCTACAAGGAACGGGATGTCGTCTTTCCTGTCTTTTAGAGAAGGGATATTAATTTCTATTACATTCAACCTGTAATAAAGGTCTTCTCTGAATTTCCCGTCTTTAATTTCCTGTTCCAAATTTCTGTTTGTTGAAGCGAGAAAACGTACATTAATCGGGATTGAATATGTAGTACCCACAGGTGTACACTCTTTCTCCTGGATAACTCTTAAAAGTTTAACCTGTAGTTGCAAAGGCATTTCACTGATTTCATCAAGGAAAAGAGTACCTCCGTCTGCAGCTTTTAAGTAACCTTCTTTATCCGCAAAAGCACCTGTGAATGCACCGCGTTTATGTCCGAACAACTCACTTTCAATTAAGTTTTCGGAAATGGCACCGCAGTTTACTGCAAGGAACGGTTTGTTTTTTCTTTTACTGTTGAAATGGATTGCGCGTGCAACAAGTTCTTTACCGGTTCCGCTGTTGCCTGTAATTAGTACGGTACTTTCGGTATCGGCAACAATTTTAATCATTTCAAAAATACGCTGCATTAAAGGGCTTTTACCTACAAGCTGCGAGAAGTCGAAATTTCTCTGTATCTCTTTTCTGAGGAGTTGGTTTTCAGTTACTAATTTTTTTATTTCAAGTAGCCTGTTAATTTTTATCAGTAGTTCATCGAACTCAATCGGTTTAAGTATGTAATCACTTGCCCCGAACCGCAGTGCTTTGATAGCCGTATCAAGCGAACCGTATGCAGTTATCATCATTACAAGGGTTTGATTGGTAAGTGCCGAAATTCTTTCGAGTAACTCTATCCCTTTCATTTGCGGCATTTCAATATCAGTTATTACAAGGTCGTAAAAATTTGAAACAACTTTATCATATGCTTCCTTCCCGTTCGTAGCTTCTTCAACTATATATCCTTCGTTTTTCAGAACATAAGAAAGAGATTCTCTTATTATATCTTCATCATCAACAACTAAAATTTTCTCGGGCATTTTTTCCTCTAATAATTTGGATGAATTGGTAATGAAATTGTAAATGTTGTTCCCCGGTTTAGTTTACTTTCGGCTTTAATATCTCCCTGCGAACTTTTAATTATTCCGTAACTAACCCAAAGTCCAAGCCCGGTTCCTTTACCTTCTTTTTTTGAAGTGTAAAACGGTTCGAAGATTTTTTGAGAAATATCTTCCGGCATACCGATACCGTTATCGGCAAATGAAACAAGCAGGTTATCTTCAATACATGAAGTTTCAATCATTATCTTTCCTTCAATTTGTTCTGTTTGCTGCCGCTCAATAATTGCATCTACTGCGTTGATTAAAATATTTACAAATACCTGCTGTACCTGGTCGCCTATCAAAGGTAGTTTGCCGATATTTTCATCCAACTTCGAGATAAAAACTATATTCTTTGCTTTTTTACCAACCCTAACAATTTCGATTGCTTCCATTAGGTTTTCATTAATATCGATAGACTTCAGTTCATAATTCGACGGGCGCGAGAAATCAACAAGGTCCCTTATTATTTTAGAAATTCTGTTGATCTGTTTCTTTACAAGTTCAAGTTTATCATTAATAAAAATATCTTCCGTGGAGCGTTGCACTATTTGAACCAAAGCTGAGATTGAAGCAAGGGGATTACCGACTTCGTGTGCTATTCCTGCTGCCAGAGTACCTATACTTTCCATCTTCTGAGTATGGATGAGTTGTTTTTCGAGATTTCTTTTTTCGGTTAAGTCCCTGTGAATTCCGAAATACCCGATTACATTTTTATTATTGTCAAGAATGGGGGAGATAAGAAGCTGTGTGTAAAAAGTATCCCCGTTTTTCTTTTTATTCTCAACATCTCCAACCCATACTTTGCCCGCTGAAATAGTCTCCCACATTTTATCCCAAAACTTCTGCGAGTGTCTTTTACTGCTGAAGATACTCGGGTTCTGTCCGAGCAGTTCATCTTGCGAGAAGCCGCTTGCCATTTCAAAAGCAGGGTTTACGTAAATCATTTTACCGTTAATATCTGTAATCTGCAAAGGATTTACAGTATTTTGTGCTACGTAATAGAAGCGTAACAGGTCAATTTCTTTCCTTTTTTCAATCGTAATATCTTTACCTATTACAAGAACCTGTTTTGCTTTCCCTGAAATGAATGGAGAGAAAAGCAGTCTAACGTCCAATTCTTTTTTTGAAGGAACTTTTAATTTAACTTCAATTTCGGTCATCTTACCGGATGAGATGCTTTTATTGAAATTATTCCCAACCTTTTGAATATACTGCGGGTGGATTATCTCCTCAAACTTTTTTTCTTTGATAACAGATTTCTTATTGTCAAAAACAGCAGCAACGGCGGAGTTGTACTCCAGAATTTCCTCTTTATCTGAAAGAAGAAAATACATTTCGGGTAAACCGTTAAAAGCGTCAAATGAAACTAATTTTTTTTCGGGCATTCTGGTAGATTTTCTTGTTAATAAACGGTTTTTTAATGAGACAAGCCTCTTTGGAAAATAACATTTCTCATAAAAACCATATGCAATTTAAGAAATTCACATGGACGTAAAAAGTGCAATGTGATTCAATACTACTTGATAGTCGATTTTAAAACACATTTTAACACTATTTTAGAATTCATCTTAAATTATGATTAATGATTGACTTCCAATTCGTATTTTTACAGTCGTAATTAAAAATTATATGACGACTTTTAAGAAGAACCTATATATTCTCTCAATCGTTCAATTCTTTGCAATGGCGGGATTGAGCAGTATTGTACCTTTCCTTCCGCTATTTATAAGGGATTTGGGAATAACAGACCTAAACGCAACTGCTATGTGGAGCGGGTGGGTTTTTTCTGCTCCGTTTATTATTGCTTTCTTAATTACACCTATTTGGGGCAACCTCGGTGATAAGTACGGAAGGAAAATTATGCTTGTAAGAGCTGCTTTCGGACTTGCTATTTCACAGTTGCTTATCGGGTTTTCTCAGGATGTTTACCAGCTTTTTTTCTTCAGGATTTTACAAGGTTTGTTAAGTGGTTTCTTTCCGGCTTCAATTGCATTTATAGCATCTAATGCACCGAGAGAAAAATCCGGGTATGCTATGGGATTATTACAGTCTTCCAATGTTACAGGGAATATTGTCGGTCCGCTTATAGGTGGCGTGATTTCCGATTTGCTCGGCTATCGTAATGTATTTTTAATTGTCGGACTAATTGTATTTGCAGCAAGTTTTTTAATTCTGTTTTTTGTAAAAGAAGAACATAAACCCGACAAAAGCCAAAAGAGTTATTCATTGTTGGAAAACTGGCGGTATTTAATCAACAGCCGCTTGCTTCGCTATTTCACATTTTTTGTAATGCTTTCAGCTCTTACGGTTGCATTGATAAGACCGATTCTTGTACTATACATAGAGAGTTTCCATGTGGAACGAGGATTTCTTCCGACTATTACAGGATTGATTTTAAGTACTATAGGAATATTCTCTGCAATTTCTGCCGTATATTTAGGACGAACCATAGACAAACCCGGTAGTGTGAAAAAATTAATAATCGCTTCATGTATTTCAAGTTTAATGTTCATGGCACATTATTTTTTAAGCGATTTATATTCTCTCTTTTTTGTGAATGTAGTGCTCGGATTATCGTATGGAATTATTAATCCGATTATTTACGCAACAATAAGTAAAAATACGGATAATACGAGGAAGGGGGGTATAATGGGAATAGCATCAAGTTCTCAATTCTTCGGTAATATGGTCGGTCCCATTTTGTCCGGTTATCTTGTCGGTTGGGTAGGATTACGGTTTTCGTTTATAATTTCGGGATTGATTATTTCTTTAATAGCACTTTTTTCAATAAAGTTTTTACGGCACAAGAAAGAATTCTCCCCTTCAGATAAAGATGGTTTATAAGTTTTTTCCGGTTTTCCATTCACCGTACTTGTAGTTTAATAAAATCAACAGGGAGTAGATAACAATATAAATCGGCAGCGCAAGCCATGCACCTACTAATCCGAACTCCATGAATATTCCGAGGAAATAAGCTAAAGGCACAAAAATAAAGAGGTTCGAAATTACTTCGGCTATCATAACGAATGTAGTTTTACCTATTGCCTGTAATCCGTTAGCAAGCACAACTCCTGTTGCGTAGAAAATTTGAGCAAAACCTGCAATTCTCATTGCCGGTATTGCCGTATCGATTATACTTTTATCTGTTGTTATTATTAATAGCAAGTAGTTTGGAAAAAGTATATAAAGAACAGCAAGTAGTAGCGTATAATAAGTAGCAATCTTGGCTGTTTCAAAACCGTAAATCATTGCCAGTGTTATTTTACCTTTCCCTACATTATTTCCAACAAGAGTTTGAACAGCTATCCCGAATCCGAAGCATGGAAGGAATGACATAAATAGTGTGCTTATAATTGCTTGTGTTGCTGCTTGTTCAATTATACCGAGCAGACCTGTAATTGCGACAAACGAAAGGAAACCGAGAAGAATAAAAACACTCTGGAATGCTACCGGTAACGAAATTTTGTACATTGATTTTAGAATGGAGGGGATGATTTTAACGCTTCTATAAAGTTGAAATCTTTTTCTGAATTGCGGGTAAAGCGATACACAAAAGTAGAAGAGTACGTCGCTGAAAGTTGCAAGCGATGAACCCAAACCGGCTCCCGCAAGCTCCATCCGTGGTGCTCCAAATTCGCCGTAGATGAATATATAATTTAGGATAATGTTAAGTAAGTTTACAAGTAAACCTGAAATCATAAACACTTTTGTATTGCCGATTCCGAAATAAAACCCGCGGTACGAAACTGAAATAAGGAAGAAAGGAATTCCAAGCAACCTGAAGAAAATGTAATCTGATGCAAGCGAAGCAACAACCGCATCTTTTGCAAAAAAGTTGCCTATCTCGTTAGAGAAGAACACTCCTATGGATGTTATGACTATCCCGATTAAGAAAGCGATAAAGATTGAATTGAATAAAACATCACCGCAGCTTCTAAATTCTTTTTCACCGAAACGTCTTGCAACAAGTACATGAGTTCCTGTAGCAAGACTTGAAAAAAAACTAATTATCGCCCATGTAGCAAGAACACCAAGTCCCATAGCCGCAAGAGCGAATTGTGCATTTTCAAGTCTTCCTACCATTGCAGCATCAACAAGCGAAACGACCATCTGTGTTGATAAGCCTGCAATTGCAGGAAGAGCAATTTTAAGTATGTTTTTATAAAAACTATTAACCGGTAACAAATTCATATTTTAAAGTTAGCTATATATAATCTGTAAAAAAATAACCTTCAATCATTAATCTGGAAAAAATGCTGTTAAAAAAACAGGAAATGAGTATATTGGTGTCGAAAGTTCTTGACATTTTTGGAAAAAATTGATAATCTAACAATGGACTTTTAGAAAATTCGTAAACTTAATTATTGGAGAGCATTATGATTTCTTTCTTTCGTGTACTTTTTGTTTCTTTTATAGTTGTTTTATTTGCAACTAATATCAATTCACAGGTGTTTGATGCACAATGGATTTGCGACTATGCAACTATTGATGATCAACCTAACGGCACCGGTTATCCCACAATAAAAGCCGGCGTAATTAAACCAAATACTTTCGTAGCACTCGTACAAAGAACTTCTTCACTTACAAACTATTTAGTCGGTTATACAAATGCCGATTCTACCAATGGAAGAATGGGTTCTTACTTATATGGCTCGGCAATTGCTGATTATAGACAAACATGGGCAAGTGGTTTTGACAATATTGAAATGTTCCAATCCATGGACCTTGCAGTTACACCGGATTCTCTCGTATTTGTTGCAAGCAACGATGTGGAGAGAAATATTCTTGTTTTCAAAATGAGTGAAGATTCGGTTATTTCTACTGATTACCGTATGGTTACAGGTTCCGATACGCTTTGGGCTATTGATGTTGATGCACAAGGTAGGGTGTATGTTACAGAACCGAGTATTGGCGAAGTACCGGGTAAAGTAAAAGTTTTTAACAGTGTTACTGAGGATGCTGAATGGCTCGGCTCTCATAATACTACACCACTTGCAGTAATTACTGTTCCCGATGCCGGTTCATTAAGAGGAATTACTGTTAATCCTACAGGAGAATTAATCTACGTTTCTAACTATACTTTGAACAAAATTTATTGCTATATCGGCACCCCTACAACTGGTTATACTTTATATAATGGGTTCGACTTTGTTTATAATGATAATGAAATTATCGCTTCAAACGGAGTTGATACTTTAAGACCCGGTCCTTGGGGATTGCAGCTTATGAAAGATAAAAATATTTTATTCGTTGCATGTGCAAATAGTTTTCAGCTTGGTTCGGGATATGAATATGGAAGAGCATATTTAGTAAATCCGAATACAGGTGCTTATCTTGACACTATCGACTGTGCTGCATGGAATTATAACAACACAGGAAGTTTCCAATCGCGTCCTAACCAAATAGGGAACGTTTCCGGTTATGCTTCACCTTATACGGTTGACTTTGACGAAGACGGCGCCGCATACATAGTTTCTTATTGGGGATGGACAGTTGATAAATGGGTATACCAGGGTACGCTACCTACAATACCTTTAACAATATTAAGCGTTGAAAAGGATGAATCGGCTATACCGGTTGATTTTGCAATGTCTCAGAATTATCCTAATCCTTTTAATCCTTCAACAACAATCGAGTTTACTCTTACCGAAGATGCAAATGTTTCTCTTACAGTTTATGACATTAACGGAAAGTTAGTTACAGAATTGATTAACAATTCCAGCTTCGCAAAGGGTGCTTACAAAATAACTTTTGATGCTTCCAAATTGGCTTCAGGTACATATATTTATACTTTAACAAGCGGTTTGAAGCAAGTATCAAAGAAGATGACACTAATTAAATAATAAGGAGTACTTTATATGAGAAAATTCATCTTTTCTTTTTTAATTCTTGCTCTTGCTGCCACATTCTCTTATGCACAGCAAGAGGTTTTTATCAGGAAAGCAATTATTGACCCGCCTCAATCGGAAAATTCAGGTTTCGGCAATGCAATTGTCGGAGTTGACTTTGACGGTGATGGTAAAAAAGAAATCTATTTCGTTAATTCCAACTGGAACGATACCGGTGCGGAATTAATACCCAGAATTTATAAATTCGAACAAAATGCTACCGGCGGATGGGACTCTGTCTGGGCTGCTACTATGGACATTCCTTTGCAGAATACATGGCCTGCATTAACTTACGGCGACTGGGATGGCGACGGTAAAATGGAGTTAATCTGGTCACCGGTAAACTTTACCGATGCTTCCACAAACCCCAACCCTGCAAGAATTATTGTTTTTGAACAGGGTGTCGGTGATGTACTTGGTA
>DAIRET010000316.1:0-1655 GCA_036795455.1 Ignavibacteriaceae bacterium | reverse complement strand
ACGCTGATCTGCGTACAATTGGTATTTGAGATTTGTTAATTACTTGGTTTTTGTTCCTTGTTGTTTGTTATTTGTTTCTTGTTATTTCAAAGGGTACTCCGGGGTTAATTCCAATATTATAGAACTAACCCCGAAGATTAAGAACCAGATAAAATTATTTCAACAACATCATTTTACGAATTTGTAGAAAATCATTGCATTGCATCTTGTATATATACATTCCAGTTGCAAGATTACCGGCATCAAACGTAACATTATAGACACCGGCTGCTTTGTTTTCATTTATTAATGTTGCCACTTCATTACCGAGAATGTCAAAAACTTTTAAGGAAACGTAACCACTTGACGGTAACTGAAAACTAATCACAGTCGAAGGATTAAAAGGATTCGGGTAGTTTTGAGATAATGAATATCCAGTTGGAATTTCATTACTTACTTCCTCTATTCCAACTGTTGATTCCGATTTTTTAACAATCCGAAGATTATCGAAATAAATTCTACCGTAAAGCGGAGTCCCGGTATCATTTGTCATTTGGAAACTATCCATTCTATAAAATGGAAGATCAAGTATTCCGTTACCGAGCCATGATCCTGCACCGAGAGGGTCATTTAAAACCCACTCAACAAGCCGCCAGCCGTTCCAATCAACTTTATACCATTTTGATGCTTCGTGGTTCGGCCAGGATGTAGAACTGCTCCCTTCATCAAGAGCGAAACGGAACCTTGTTCCACTTTCATCACCGAAAATATATACTTGTAAAATATATGTGGTATCAAAAATAACATCCCTTGGAGCACCACCGGAAAGATATTCTCTTAAAAGTTTTGTTGATGCAGAAGGATTCCACTGATAATTTAAATAAGAAGATTTAAATGGTGTTGTTCCCGGTAAATAGTAAGCTGAACTATAGCCGAAATAAGTTCCGGAATCAATTATACCCGTTGTTGAACCGCTGCCACTAGGTTGCCACCAATTCCCCTCTTCGGTAAAATCATCGATGATTTGAACCTGGTCATAAACAAAATTTGAGATTGTAAAACTAATCTCGTAATCTTCAGTCATCTGGTTACCGTAAATGTCGGCAATCTCTTTCTTCAATACTAACGAATACTGCTGAGCGGGTTGCAGAACCTGTCCCGCTTTAATGCTTAGTATTGAACGGGTCGGTTGTTGTATTAATTGTGTAGCTCTACCCATCGGGGTTTCACCTTTTTTTAAGATAACATTATCATAATTTATAGTAGAAGGATTTACCGGTTCATCAAAAATAACCGTAATAATATCTTCAGGGTCGAACTGGCTAAAACCTGTGCTATCCGGGTTAGTCATTAAAACTGAAGGTCCGGTATTGTCAAGGTCACCGGTTCTAAAGTTTAAAATGAATGAATCGCCTGCTATACCGTCCCCGTTACCGTCAATCGGTTTACCGTTAATATCTTTTGCATTTGCATCAATTGTAACTGTATAGTCGGTTTCAAACTCAAGAGGTTCCGCTAAAGTAAAAGTAACTGTTTTATAATTATTTGACCAGATTCCATTTGAAATTTCTTTTGGGGGAGTAATTGAAATTCCCGCAGGAAAACTTGCAATATCCATAGTTTTGGAGAAAGTGAATTTCAACTGTGTATTAATTGAAGCAGTATCGTTCTGAGCC
>DAIRET010000128.1:4805-8451 GCA_036795455.1 Ignavibacteriaceae bacterium | reverse complement strand
GGATAATTGTTTAGTAACGTGTCGGCTTCTTTAGCAACAGCCTTGTAGTCTCTGGCATTATAGTACATCGCAACAACAGTGTATTGAGCTTTATCCGGTCCAAAATCGATATTTTCGGCAACATCCGAATAAGCATCAATATAGAATAGGTATTCGCTTGCGGCTTTGTCGTACAATTCTTTGTTTTGATATGTTTCGGCAATAAGGAACTGCATCTTTGCCTGTAGTTCTTTATTCGCAAAGTTTTCATCAATTGCACTTTTGTAAATAGCAATGGCTTCGTCAATTCCTTTTTCAGTTAAAGTATAACTTGCCATTTTAACATATGCGACTTCAACAAGAGCCGGTAACAATGAGTAAGTAGTAATAACTTTTTTGAAATTAAACATAGCCGAGTCATACATCTCTTTTTCCCTGTATGAATCACCTATTTTTAACTGAGCTTTTGCAACTAATTCAAGTGTTGATTCATCAGTTTCCCTGCCTGCTGTAGCTTCAAATATTTGGCGTTCTTTAACAGCTTTAAGCTGTACATTTTCCCAGTCTTTATCTTTAAAGGCATCCGGTTTGAATTTCACATTCAATTCGCCGAAATGCTTGATTGCAACATCATAATGTTTCTGGTCATAATTATTCTGTCCCAACTGGTACATCGCCCTTGCAAGATACTCAGTTTCAGAATACCTGTCGATAAGAATTTGGAAAAAACGGGAACTGTTATCGAGATCGTCCAATTCCTTATAAGCCCACCCGATATCATAAAGAGCACTTTCAGCTTTCCGGTGCGATGGATATTTGGTGGCAAGTTTCTCCGCTTCGATAATTGCGTTTTTATAATCATTAGTACGATAATAAATATCATATATCTGGAATTGCGAAAGAGCCGCTAATTCAGGTTCATCCCCGCTTTCTTCGACTATTTTAAAGATAGCGATTGATGAATCTTTCTTTTCGAGATTTTTAAGTGCATTTGCTTTTTGGTACAATGCCGCTGTAATTACTCTAACTGTTAACTCACCATTAAACAGCGATACTTTTACACTATCTTCCGAGAGGAAAGGACTTTCAGTACCAATAATCTTGTCATATTGTTCAATTGCTTTTACAAAATTACCGGAGGCATAAAAATTCTGACCTGATACAAAAGCATTTTGCAACTCCAAGGGAGTAGGAACAAAATACGATGCAATTGCAGCACCTAAAACGATTATTATTTTCCAGATCATATCCGAGCCGATTTATCCAATCCTAAAAACATGTTAATTAAACCCTGCAAAGATTGAAAAGAATATTGTTGATTCCTGCGTTCCGGCGATTTTATCCTGTTCTCTTAGAAAATCTATATTAGTATGTTTAAACCCGAAGTCGAAGACAACATTATAGCCGCCGAATTGTGTCCTATTGCTAACTGATACTGCAAAGGTTGTTCTATCCTGGCTACCTGCGTTATCCTTAATATTCCTGATTTTATATTTAAATAAATCCGTTAGACCGAACAACGTAAAACCTTGAAAACCCAGCCTTAGGTCTGTGGACTCAGTAACACTATAGTCAATTCTGAATATCGGTATTACTTCCTGGTAATGCTTTTCGATACTCAATACGGAATTCCCGTTTCTATCTTCTGTAGTCTTAACGATTTTTTCAGTTCTTACCTTAAACTGCGGGCTGAATTTCAGTGTGTTTCTAAAGAATGCTAAAGTATAATCAATTTTATTTACTAGTCCCCACATCCAGATATGACCCGGATTCTGATCTCCGAGCAACGTAGCCTCAGGTAGAAATGCGTTGTCTCTATCACCCATTTTGAATTGGTTATTGAATTCAAGTCTGAGGTTGTTTTCAATATTCAAATTTTTAATCTGGGTATACTTTGTTCCTATGTATGCCGAATTAACAAGTGAATTTCTGTAATTCAGCGGATCAATAACATAAACTGGAATAGGATCGGCAACAGTAATAACTCCTTGATACTGATAACCGTTGTTCTGAATTCTATCCTGCACTTGCTTTAGAACGTAATACAACATCAATGAACCAAATTTGGGTGTTTCAGTATAATAAGTAGATTTGATATAATTGACATCGTTTTTGCCACCCCGGGCAATTGCAGTCTCAGCAATCTTACCTACACCAATACTAAACCCGTTTAAAACTTCAAGGTTTGTAAAAATATGATACCCGTCAATATCCGGTTCGTAAGGATAATCAGGATAAATATCGTTTTCCTGTTCATCAATTACGCTGTTGTTGTTCCAGTCATCTCCATAATCAAATGAAGGCGGGTCGGCGTAATAAGTAAGAAAATCTTCTGCGTAATCCGGGATACCGTTAGCATTTCTATCGTCATCCGGGATACCGTCGTTATCTTTATCCTTACCGGGGAAAATACCGGCATCAGGCTGACGGATAATAGCATCAAGACTTCTTAATTCATTCACACTTTGTCTATAACCGAGTTTGAAAAAATCACCTCTCTGGTTAATAATATCTTTGTTCTTTTCATTAACATCTGTAGGACGAACGTAATAGAAATTGAATCCGTCTTCCCACCTATCGTTGTCATCGTTATCGTCAACTAACGGATAAAAAGCACCGCCTGGATAAAGCACTCTTCTTGTTGATGCATAAGAAGCATCATACCCGAGAAAATCCGGGGCAGTTAAATCCGAAATGGATGGAACGTTGGAAGCAGACGGTAACTGGAAGTAACTATTCTCCAATACATATGTATTCAACCAGGTAACAAAGTTGGGAGAGATTTTATATCTTTCTCCGCCCAATGTTAATCTTCCTAATTTTTTCTTTCCTTTAACGTACCATGCTTGTCCTTTACTTTCAAATCGGTTGCCGCTTATCAAAGGATACTTCATGAATTCAGAACTTTCTGTAAATTCTCCTTCGATTTCAAATCCTTTCCAGTTGAAAGAAAAGTTCAATCCGTAAACCGACATACCGGTTGCCAATCCGTAATTAACAACAACAACCTGCCTGTTACTTCCATCCTTTACATTACCTTCAGCTCTTTTTCTTACAAAAAATGGAGTTGGAAAAGCCATTAGTGAATCTTGATAATGCTGCTTAAACGCTGCCCCTGAAATATAAGTATCATGTGTGTTTACATAATCCTGAGCGGTTTCAACTTTAAAGTCGTTTGATAACATAAGCTGAAATTGAACCGATTCAACACCAGTCGGCATTATAAAAGCATATGTTACATTCTCTGTTTCCAATGACCTTACCTGGTGAGGATATCTCGGTTCAGGGGAGGCATACCTATTACTCGCATAATGAGTGAAGTATGTATAACTTGTAGTATCTGCACCGCCGAACAATCTTTGATCAATCGAGAATCCCTGCGCTCTTTCGTTATCCCTAACGCAGAAAAACTGTATCGGCTGGTCAAGCGAAGTTCCTTCTCTAGTCGGTTTTTGTTTATAGATTTCAACCAAAGGCATTGGTTTTCCATTCACAATAATTGTAGGACGGGAATAAATAACTGGTCCTGAGTTGTCGCCAGGAGAATCATCGCTAATTCTTAAAAAGATAACTCTCGGAATTACGCTTGTTACAACTCCTTGAAAAGAAGATTCTTTACTGTCGATACTGCTTCTTCTTTGATGTTGATTGACATAAGTAACACCAA
>DAIRET010000128.1:0-4705 GCA_036795455.1 Ignavibacteriaceae bacterium | reverse complement strand
TCTTTACTGTCGATACTGCTTCTTCTTTGATGTTGATTGACATAAGTAACACCAACTGTAAGAACATCACCGAGATCTGCTTCGAAGTGTCCGCCGAATAAATATTGAGTCCAATCGCGAATTCTTCTAACTCCTTCAATATAAATATTTGAATCAAACCTGAAACGTATTGGGTCGGATATTCTTGATGCAACAAGTGTTCCTCTGTATTTTGCAGTTCCTGCGTCCCATCTAATACCGTTAAATCTTGCTTTATCAAAAGTAAGGGGTGTAAATTTAGTTCTGATTGCGTCTCCAACCATCAACCTGGTTTGGAATCCGCCGTATGAATCATTACCAATAACAAGATTGTTAAAATAGTTCTGATAATATCTTGACTTAATAATGTCGCTCGCTCCGCCTGTTTCTTCAACAGATGAAACCTGGCGCTGAACTTCACTTAATTCATAAACAGTTGTACCTTCAACAAGAAAATTACCGAAATTATCAAAGAATTTTTTTCTAATAAACGTCGTGCTGTAGTTTTCGTAATTTCTGCCCGAGTAATTTAAATACTTTTCTTCCGGCTTTCCTTTATTAGAAATAAACTGCGGAAAGACGTCAATATTCCAAAAGATGATGAATAAAACTACTATAAAAAATGAAAAAACTCTTTTCAAGTCAACCTCCGAAACGAAGCTTAATTAAACTTATACATTATTGAAACTTTGTGAGTTCCCCCTACATTCGAGAGCTCGAAAGGGAACAAATATGCGTAATCAAGAACAACATTATTTACGATTAAACCGAACCCGCCGCTTAACCCGCTCTGCTCTGCATAATCGGATTTCACAATTCGGTTATAACCGGCTCTTACTAAGAACTCAGTTTCAAGTTCCCAAAAACCGGTTTTGAATGCAGAGAACTCAACACCGGATTTCAGATGAATAATATCATTTTCTTTAACTGCATCAACGTTAATCATATATCGATACAATTCCGAATAGAAAGAAGCACCAAGACCTAATCTCATCGGAAGTTCTCCATCGGAACTACCGCCGGAGGCTATACTCGGTTGGGTAATGTTTTGGGCTGCAAAACCTAAACTTAGATTACTATTACTTAAAATATTTTTGAATGTATATAACGCACCGACATCGAATGTAAATCCCAAATAGCTAAGTGCATCTTCACCGGGGGCAGCAGAAGCAGACCACTGTAAAAGTTTTGCCGCGCCTCCGATTGCAAAATTCCCGTAAATTTCTCTTGAATAAACAGCGCTAACTGTACTTTCCTTCCAGTGAGAAGTATTCAGAAAAGTACCGCCCACCCCAATTTTTCCGTATACATCAAGTGGCAAAACGCCGCTTAACGAGAAATAATTCAGATTATCGTCCTGGATACCGGGAAATAGATTACTATAAGTTGTCGCTATATTAATTTTGTCAATGTTGTAAATGCCGGCAGGGTTAAAAAACAACGAATAAGGGGCATTGCTAACTGCTAAAAAAGCACCGCCCATAGATGCAGCCCTGGCACTGTTGCCAAGGTCATCAAAGCCGCCCGCATAAGCGTTAAATGAAATTAAAATTATGAAGATAAATTTTGGCAAAAACCTTTTCACATCTTACCTCAATTTTTCAATATGTAACTACAACGGTGCTTGTATAATACTCGCCACCGTTATCACTGTTAATAAATACTTGATAGACATAAACACCGGGACGAACAATTTTCCCCGAATCATCTCTTCCATCCCATTCAATTCCTTTATCGGAAGTAAATGCATCCGCTCCCGTGTTTTTATCTAAAAGTGTTCTTAGAATTCTACCATTCAGATCAAAAATCTTAATAGATAATTGGCGTACCTGCTTCCCGATATATTCGGAAGGCTGGGCAACATTTCCGAGATAGAACTCAATTCTTGCAACATCATTTATTCCGTCGCCGTTCGGTGAGAATGGATTCGGATTTACTTTGCATCGAATAATTAGTTTTTCCGGTACACCGATTGAGACAATACTCCATCCGTCAATCTGGTTGCTTATTTTTGAATCAACCCTTTGCGGATTGTGTCCTAATTGACTACTCGAGACAAATGCTTTGTAAGGACTAATTTCCAAAAACGGTGTAGCTCTAAAGACTATTTCTACTTTTGAATCTGTTTTTATTGTATTATTAAATACCATTTCAATAAAATCTGCTTTTACTCTCGTTTGAGCAGAAGTCGGGGCATTGTTTATTTTTAGACCCAATAACTCCACTGGTGAAGGAGTATAAACCATTAAAGTATCAACTCCTAGGTCTGTAGGATTAAATTTTAAATCGATTGTTAATGTGAACTCTTGTTCTTTAAGTATCTGAACATACTGCGGAGAAATAAATGCGTCGGTAAAACCGGCAATATTGGAAGTATCGTAATTGATTTTTACTTCGCTTACTTTAGGGGTTCCTAAAATGTTTGTAGCTAAAACCAATTTATATTGAACGTATTTTCTCGGTTCAAACACTTCAAATAATGAGTTATTAACTTCCGACAACACAGACCAGTTACTCCATGTGGAATCCACTTCCGGAGTACTACCCGTTCTTACACTGTATTCAATCTTAGTATCGTTTGGAATATCAGCCTTGAATTCGAAAGTTTTAAAGTTGACATTTCTTCCGATATCCCAAACAGAAGAAATAAAAGTCCCTTCTGGAAGGAAACCTTCACCATAGATTTCAATCTCTGTAATTACTGTATAATTTTGATTATCAATAACGTCGATTACAAGTTTAACATACCTTGCCGTAATAGCCGGGAATGAAGCCTCTGTAATTGCAAGTGTGTCGTCGGGATTCTGAAATACTTTTTCCATTCCAATTGCCGAGCTATCCATGCCGGCATAAATTGAATATGCTCTTATTCTCGTATTCCTATTGTTACCGACTGTATATGCAACTAACTTGTTCACCCTTCTTACTGCTTGAAGGTCAATAATTATATATGAACCTCTTCGTCCACCGGCATTTTCCGAAGGAAACGAGACATATGAAGGAGAACTTTTATTTCCATCAATCAATTTTAATGGATTTTTAAATGTTGTATCGGTTGGTTCAATTCCTCCAAATGTAACATAAGCATACTTATTTAGTGCTAAGTTCTCATTTTCTCCGGTTGCCAACTGGAGTATTCCCGGTTCGGAAGTGTAATCCACAGACTTTGAATTAACAGTATCAACATGAATATTGAACGCTGTATCTATTATTGCTGTTTGGGAATAGCTGTTGACGGAAATGAATAAAACAAATAGTAAAAATTTTAAAATGGAATTAATTTTCATGGCATGAGCTGCTATTATTTCGAAATGATTTTATATTGGAGTTCAATTCAATCTGTTGTTTAATAAATAATCTAATAAATTCAGAGGCTAAAAATAGTTTTATTCGATACACAAAACAAGAGGCGCGAAAAGATTTAGTTTTTTTTCTTCCATTTTTTTCGGAACTTATTATATAAGAATAAATCATTTAAACCGGAAGTAGAAATGAAACTGTTAACCCTTTTTTTTATTATGTTTTTTTATTCAAGTTTTCCTCAAACAATGCATGTATTTCATCCGGAAATGCTTCCTGCCTCTGATACATGCCTGGTTTATATACCGGGTGATTCTCATAACACAAAACCTGCACCGGCTCTTTTTTTATTGCATGGCTGGTCGGGTAATTACAACCAATGGAATGAAATAATCGATTTACAAAGTATTGCTGATGAAACCGGTTTTATTATTATCTGTCCCGATGGCTTGTATGATAGCTGGTACCTTAACAGCCCTTTAATAAAAAACTCTCAGTACGAGGATTTCTTCTTTAATATACTATTTAACGAGGTGCTTAACAGTTACAGCATAGATACTTCAAATATATTTATTTCTGGTTTAAGTATGGGAGGTTTCGGAGCATTTAACCTATTTTTAAAGGAACCGGGTGTTTTCAAATCTGCCGGCAGTACAAGCGGAGTACTTGATATTTCAGCTTTCCCTGGAAATTGGGGAATGAACAAAGTACTCGGTGATTCGGTTAATCATTTTGAAAACTACATTAGTAACAGTCCAATTAACAGAGTTGAGAAAATTAAATCATTAAATAAAAAAATAATTTTCGATTGCGGTACGGAAGATAGGATTTATGAAGTAAATCGTAAATTCTTTGAAAAATGCAGAGAACTTAAAATACCCGCTACGTTTATTTCGCAGCCGGGAAGGCATGACAAAGAATATTGGAAGAAAGCAATTAAACAGCATATCAACTTTTTTAAAGATTTGATAAATTAAATCAACAAAACACTTGATTTGGGTACAAAATAATCACTATTTTTAACCGGTAGTTTTTTTATTAGTAACTGTTGATTAATTTTGGCAGGCAAAAGTAATACATGAACTCGTTTTACTTTTTTTTGAAAAAGTAAAGATATTTCGATTGTTCTTTGTTTCTTTTTCGACGATGTGATATACCACAATTCTATTATTATTTAATTAGAATCGGGGGTTTAACTCACATTTTCTCAAATCCTTTTTGGTTAATATTAAAGGTAAAATTGTATGTTGTCTTCAACCTTACTAAGGGTTGATCTTATTATTTCTTTAAATAAAGAGGTTTGTCATGAAAAAAATGCTCATAGTTTTGTTTTTGGTTTTTCTAACCAATTCATATCCTCAACAGATTACCAAATTTGATGTAACGA
>DAIRET010000127.1:0-8451 GCA_036795455.1 Ignavibacteriaceae bacterium | reverse complement strand
CGGCGTTTTGAATAACAAAAATGTGAAAGTGAAAGTTTTTATCCCGGTGATGTTTAAACTGCAGTAAGATTTAAATATTCTTAAGCAACGATTGCTGCTCAAATATTTTGAGCAGCAATCGGAATTAAATTTATATCTCCCTTATTTAAGTAGAACGAGCTTCTTAACTGAACGCATTTCTCCGGCATTTAATTCGTAGAAATATACCCCGTTTGATAAATTTTTTGCTTCAAATGTTACTTCGTAGTAACCTGCTTCTTTGTATTCGTTAATTAATGTTTTTACTTCATTCCCCAAAACATCATAAATTTTAAGTGATACCATGGAAGAAGATGGAATGGAATAACTTATCTGTGTTGACGGATTAAACGGATTAGGATAATTTTGTGCTAAATTAAAACCTTTTGTAATCTCGTTATCAAGTAAATTCATTCCTGTTGGTGATAACTTTGCAATTACAGCACCCGGCAGTATAGAATCCCCTCCATAATACCCTGGATTAGAATAGTTTTCTCCTACCATAATTATTTTTCCAAATCTATCCACAGTAATTCCATAACCAATATCTTGATAACTTCCGCCTCCAGGGAGTACCCAATTGCAATCACCAAAGTTATTGTATTGAGCAACAAAAACATCCCAACTTCCATCATTGCTTGAAATATTGTGCCCTCCAAAATTCGCATTATCACTAAAAAATCCGGTTATAAATGAGCCCTGTTCACCAGTTGAATGAATTGCGATTCCCCGATCTGGTGCCGAGCCACCTGCTTTTTTTGCCCAAACGCAATTCCCCGATGAGTTGTACATTGCAATAAAGGCATCATATTCTCCGTAAGTAGTAAACTGAATAGAATCAAAAGTAATATACTGACTACCAAGTGCCGGAGTTTGACAATCTCCGGTAATTACGCAGTATGTTCCATCGAAGGTAGAGATTCCTCTACCATAATCTTTTGCAGTACCGCCTGCATGTTTTGCCCAAAGGCATAAACCATCTAAATCATATTTTGCAACAAAAATATCATGATTGCCGAAAGATGTTAAATTATAAATACCAAAATCAGCTGTAGTAGAACCAATATTTCCGGTAACATAAATTGTACCATAGCCATTTGAAGCTACTCCATATATTGCATCAGCATTTGTTCCTCCACCTCTTTGTACCCAAACACAATTGCCGGTAGTATCATATTTAGCAAGATAAGCATCCGAATACCCAAGACTTGAGACAGAAAAGTTATCAAAATTTGCTGTTGCAAAAAATGAACCTCCTAGGTAAAAATATCCTAATTTATCCAATGTAATGGATTCACCATAGTCTGATTGAGTGCCACCTGCTCCTTTAGCCCAAACACAAAAGCCTTCTTTATCATATTTAGCAATAAAAATATCTGGCCCGCCAGTACCATTTCGATCAACTTGATGGTCTCCAAATAAAATGCTATCAGAATTGAAGTAGCCGGTTATGTAAGAATTACCTAAGCTATCAGTAGTAACTGCCATACCATAATCAGTATATGAACCCCCACCTTTTTGAGCCCAAATGCAGACTCCTTCGCTATTGTATTTGGCAATAAATACATCTGTATAGTTGCCGTAGCTTTGTAATTGAACGGTACCGAAGTCCGCTGTACCTACAAAGTTTCCAACAACATACACATTTCCCAAATAATCTGAAGATACACCACTTGCTGTAAATTCATAATCTCCACCGGTAATTGCTTTAGCCCATTGAAAGTGCTGTGAGAATAAGTGATTATTTATCAGGGATATAAAAACGATAAATAAACTAAATGTAACTTTTTTCATTTTCAGGTCTCCTCAATAAGAATTAATTGATACTATGAAAACAACTGTCGGTACTAGGTTGTTTATTATCTATTTTCACAATACAAATATATAGATTTTACCAGTTCTTAAACAGCTAAAAGATTTTTTATCGAAACTAATCACTCAAATTAGGTATTTGTTAAATAGCGTTACCTGATGTGTGCATATCAGCATGCATAATTAATAACAGGAAATTTTCAAAACAGGTGATAGTTTGTTTTCAAATAATCAGAGTTTCAAAAAAATCTATTTCAAATATAGCGGCGTATTGTGAAATGCAGTATGAAGAACAACATTTCCATAAACTTTTTAAAACCAGTAGATATGTTTTTAAGTAGTTCTATTTTGATGAAATGGTATAAGTCTTTTTTACACGAACTCTTTTTTCAAATAATTGCCTGTAATACTTGAAGAATCGGAGATGATTTCTTCAGGTGTTCCTTCTGCAACTATCCTTCCGCCGTATTCGCCTCCCCCGGGACCCAAATCGATTACCCAGTCGGCAGTTTTGATTACATCAAGATTGTGTTCAACAATTACTACTGTGTTCCCTTTATCGACTAATTTATTCAATACGCTTAAAAGCACTCTCACATCTTCGAAGTGTAAACCGGTTGTAGGTTCATCCAGAAAGTAGATTGTTTTTCCCGTACTAACTTTACTAAGTTCTGTAGCAAGTTTCACTCTTTGAGCCTCACCGCCCGAAAGGGTAGTTGCCTGCTGTCCCAGTTTAATGTAACCGAGACCAACATCATTAATTGCTTTCAACTTTCTTTTAATACGCGGAAGTTCTTCAAAAAATAGAAGCGCATCTTCCGAGGTCATTTCAAGTACGTCCGAAATAGATTTATTTTTATACAGCACTTCCAGGGTTTCGCGGTTATATCTTTTACCGTTACAAACTTCGCAAGTTACATATACATCGGGAAGAAAATTCATTTCGATTTTTTTCAATCCGTCTCCGCCGCATTCATCACATCTACCGCCCGATACATTAAAACTAAACCTGCCTGGAGCATAACCGCGCATCTTTGATTCCGGAAGCTGTGCGAATAAATCCCTTATAAAAGTAAACAAACCTGTGTATGTAGCGGGATTTGAACGGGGTGTCCTTCCGATAGGTGATTGGTCTATCTCGATTACTTTATCAACAAGGTCCAACCCTTTAACTTTTTTGAAAGGAAGCGGAACAAGTTTGGAGCCGTAAATGTCTTTTAACAAAATTTTAACGAGTGTTTCGTTAATCAAAGATGATTTACCTGAGCCGCTAACACCGGTAATAGCTGTTAATGTTCCGAGCGGAATTCTTAAATCAACGTCTTTAAGATTAAACCCGGAAGCTCCGGTCAGTTCGATATATTTTCCGTTACTCTTTCTTCTTTCAGCGGGTATTTCAATTCTTTTTTTGTTCCTAAGATAGTCGAGTGTGATAGAAGCAAATCCATTCTTTTTATTAATCAATTTTTTTGTTTCACCGAGAACGCAAATTTCTCCTCCATGCTCGCCTGCTGCGGGACCCAGATCGACAAGGTAGTCTGAATTTTCAATAGTTTCTCTATCATGTTCTACAACAATTATTGTATTACTGAGATCGCGTAGTTTTTTTAATGATTGAATAAGTTTAATATTATCGCTTTGATGTAATCCAATGCTTGGTTCATCAAGTACGTAAAGAACTCCGGCAAGCTGTGTACCGATTTGGGTTGCCAACCTGATACGCTGCGATTCTCCACCCGACAAAGTTCTTGTGCTTCTGTCAAGTGTAAGATAATCTAATCCAACATTCAGCAGGAACTCCAACCGCGAGTTTATTTCTTTAATAATAGGTTTGGCAATTAATTCATTTCTTCCTTCAATTCTTACATTATCAAAGAACTCTTTTGTTCTTCGTATTGATAAGCCGGTTACTTCAGCAATGTTTTTTCCGCCGAATAAAACTGCGAGCGATTCTTTTTTCAACCTTCCGCCGTTACACGTTGAACAGCGCGATGTATTCATATATGATTCTACCCACTCCCTGATTTTATTTGAAGTAGTGGAATGGAAGTAGTTTTTTAAGTATCCCATTATCCCGGAGAATTTGTGGTGATAGGTAACGCTTCTACCACCACCGTAATTGTATGCAAAAGGAATTTTTTCTTTCGTCCCGTTTAAAAGGATATCCATCTGTTCTTTGTTCAAATCGGATAGGGGAGTATCAAAATTAAACCCGAAGTATTGTGCAACTGCTTCAAGCTGAGTATAAATCCAGACTTTACGCGGTTTACCGAGAGGGGCAATCCCTTCTTCGTTAATTGATTTGCTTAAGTTGGGTAAAATAAGATTTAAATCGAGTTCACGTTTTTCGCCAAGACCTTCGCAGTCGGGGCAGGAACCGTAAGGTGAATTAAAAGAGAAAGCGTTAGGAGCGAATTCCTGGTAACTCAGTCCGCATTTCAAACAAGCAAGATGTCTGCTGAAAATGTAATCCTTTTCACCATCGTTAATAATCACACTGCCGTTCCCGTAGTTCAGACCGACTTCAATTGATTGGGATAGACGTGTTGTAACTTCATCGCCTACTTTAATTTTATCTATTAAAATCTCTATGTTATGAATTTTATACCGGTCAACTTGAAAACCTTTAATTAACTCTTTAACTTCGCCGTCAACTCTAACTTTTAAAAAGCCATCCGATGAGACTTCTTCAAACAATTCTTTGTAATGTCCTTTTCTACCTCTTACAACCGGGGCAAGAACAAGGATTTTCTTCCCCTTCATTCCGCCTGTTATTGTGTCAATAACCTGTGAAGCGGATTGTTTTGTTACCGGTTCACCGCAGTTATGGCAGTGCGGTGTTCCTGCTCGTGCAAAAAGTAATCTCAGGTAATCGTAAATCTCGGTAACAGTTCCAACAGTAGAACGGGGATTCCCGGAAGTTGATTTCTGCTCAATTGAGATTGCCGGGCTTAGTCCTTCAATCAAATCGACATCCGGTTTTTCAAGCATATCAAGGAATTGTCGTGCGTATGCGGATAAACATTCTATATATCTTCTTTGCCCTTCTGCATAAATAGTATCAAAAGCAAGAGAAGACTTGCCGGAGCCTGAAAGTCCTGTAACCACGGTAAACGAGTTTCTCGGTATTTCAAGGTCGATATTCTTTAGGTTATTCTCCCTTGCACCTTTGATTATTATTTTATCTTGTTCGTCCATTGCATTAAAAGTTAAAAACCAATTAGTTATTTTAGCAATTGGTTATTTGAAAAACAAGGTTTCTGCCTCTATTATTTTTGAAAAAAATTATGAACAACTGAATAAGACCTATTTATGAGTACAAAAGCTTTATCTGAACAAATTAGAACTGTTAAAGGTTTCTCCGAATCGAAAGAGAAAGAAAAAGGCTCCCTGTTTATCGGAAGATGTTATTACGTTTCTGATATAAAGGAGGTAAATACAATTCTAAATCAAAACAAGAAAGAGTTTTACGATGCAACGCACCACTGTTACGCATTCTTATTGAATAACGGGGAGAAGAAATATTCCGATGACGGGGAACCGGGTGGTACTGCAGGGGTAAGAATTCTAAATGCAATCGAACATTTTGAATTGACTGATGTGCTTGTAATTGTAATCAGGTACTTCGGCGGTACGAAGTTGGGTGTAGGTCCTCTCGGGAAAGCGTATTATCAATCGGCATTCAATGCGATTAGTACCGGAGAAATAATAACGAAATCCGCATACATATTTATAAAAATTTTCATTGATTACCAGGCTGTAAATAATGTTTATAAAATCTTAACGGATAATAATGCAAAGATAATCCGCTCAGAAGAAACGGGAGAGTTCTTTATCCCAGTGTATGTAAAACCTTCCGGGATTGATGATGTGAAGACAAAGATTATAAATAGTACCAAAGGGAAAGCCTCCTTTTGGGTTAGTGAAACGGTAGAATATTTATGAAGTTCTCTTGATACATCCCGACTGAATGTTAGTTCAGTCAGGATAATCAAGAATGGTAAATTTGTTTTTCAAGAATTAAAAGAGATTTCTACCCGCAAAGTACGCTTCCACCATTCACATTAAGAATTTCTCCGTTAATGTGTCTTGCTAATTCCGATGCGAGAAATAAAACAGGTCCGGCAACATCTTCGGGGGTTGCAATTCTACCTACCGGAATCCCTTTTCTCACCTCTTCTTTATACTTATTGTCTGCGAAGACTTCGGTACACATATCGGTATCAACCCAGCCTGGAGCGACTGAATTTGAAGTAATGTTAAATCCGGCTAACTCTGCGGCAAGCGATTTCGTATATGAAATTACCGCTCCTTTGGAAGCAGCATAGTGAGAATGGAATGCTTCTCCCCGCTGTCCCGCAGTGGAGGTAATATTAATTATTCGTCCGAATTTATTCTCTTTCATTATAGAAATAACTTCTCTTGTTACAACGAATAACCCGGATACGTTAATCTTCATTGTTTCTTCCCACTGTTCGAGAGACATTTTATCAGCAGCTCCATATTTCCAGATGCCTGCATTGTTTACTAAAATGTCTATCCGGTTGTATGTTTTCCTAATTGAAGCTATCCCATTAATAATGCTTTGTTCAGATTCCATATCCATTTGAATTGCCGACGGTGGATTTACTTTAAACTCATTAATTAGATTATTTGCTGAAACAGAATCCGATTTATAAGTAAAGAATACGTTTGCTCCGGCTTTATGAAATAGTCTCACACAAGCTGCACCTATTCCTCTTGAACCGCCGGTTATTAAAACATTTTTTTCAATTAAATCTATCATTGTTAATACCTCACTTTATATAAAAACAAACCTTTTGCCGGGACGGAAAAACCTGCATTCTCCCGGTTTTTAGAACTAATAATTTCATACAACGAACCAATATCTTTTTTTTCTTTGTCGAGTTTTAACAGAGTACCTACTATTGCACGAACCATTCCTCTTAAATACCTGTCGGCTTCAATTCTAAATAAAAGAAAGCTTTTGTTGTCCTTCCATCTTGCATCATGGATTGTACATATTGTATTCGGTTCATCGCTGCCGGTTTTAGAGAAAGAAATAAAATCATCTTTTTTACACAATGCTTTTGTAAGAAGGTTTATGTTTTCAACATTGACTTTATGGAACAGGTGCGATGAATAATTTTTATAGAAAGGAGATTTGAATTTTGAAAATAGATACATGTACGTTCTCTTTTTTGCATCGAACCTTGCATGGAACTCTTCTCCGACTTCTTCAATAGTTAATACGGAAATATCTTTTGGTAATACCGAGTTTAATGAAAACTTGAATTTATATAAGTCAAGCGGTTCATCAATTTTAAAATTTGCAACCTGCCCCAACGCATGAACTCCGCTATCTGTCCTTCCCGAACCGATAAGGTTAATCTCTTTTCTAACGAGAATCTGTATCGAATCCGTAATAATTTGTTGAATTGTCGGGCAATTTTTCTGAATTTGCCATCCACAGTAACTTGTTCCATCATATTGGATAGTAAGTTTATAATTTTTCATTTTAACTTAAATAGTTGATTCCAGGTTAAAAAATTAGGGTTTTGTGTGCAAATTTAATTATTATTAATCATTTTTAGTAAAACTATCGATTATTTAAGTAAACAATGCTTCCCGTCTAAAACTCACGTATTGAATATTTAGATTGAATTTTTGTTGATTTTTTCACCCTATTAGAGTAATTTTGAAAACTTAATTAATCCTAAAACAAGATAAATAACATTTTTTGCTTATGAAAGAACTTAGATTTAGAATCATCATCATTTTTGCAGCTATTGCAGTAAGTATTTATTTCTTATATCCTACTTACCAGGACTATCAAAACAACAAAGGGATAGCCCAAATAATCGGAATAAAGAAGGATAGTATAAAATCAGTGATACCTGAAATCACTATTCAACAATTGGAAAGAGAATTGCTGTCTATTGAAGATAGTATAAAATCTTCCGACCCGTCATACCGCGAAGCAAGACAAAAGCGAGTTAAACTCGGTCTTGATTTACAGGGAGGTATGCGCGTAGTTCTTGAAGTTAATACTGCCAAACTTCTTGAAAAACTTGCCAACAACGCAGACGATCAGTTTAGAGAGGTTTTAGAAGCCTCTGCTAAAGAAGCCGCATTGTCGGATGAATCGGTTGTTGATATTTTCGGTAGAAGATTACAGGAAAAGGAAATTAGAATATCGAGGTACTTCGGTTCAATACGAGAAGACGATTCTCAAATAATTGATGATCTTCGTAAGCAATCGGAAGATGCTGTTACCCGCGCAATGGAAATTATCAGGAATAGAGTTGACCAGTATGGTGTAGCAGAACCGACTATTCAGAAACAGGGTGATAGACGCGTTATTGTAGAATTGCCGGGTATTGCCAAAGAAGAAGAAGCCCGTCAATTACTTCAGGGTACTGCTTTACTTGAGTTCAAATTACTTAAAGACCCTGATTTTACAATCAATATAATGCAAAAAATTGATGAAGTTCTTGCCGGAAAATCTCTTGATGATTCTCTTAGTACAGATACAACTCAAATAACGGCGGATGTTCAAACTGAAAAGAAAGATACATTAACCGTAGCAGCCGATACAGGTGAAAGTGAAAAACAATTAAG
>DAIRET010000126.1:0-8559 GCA_036795455.1 Ignavibacteriaceae bacterium | reverse complement strand
AAATATAAGGAGTAACATGTTAAGAGAAAAGAAAACAAATAAAAAAGTTGAAAGCATTATTTCATTTTTTACAAAGCAGGAAGAGGCGGAAAAATTGTATAATGCTTACAGCCGGGAGTTCAGTAGTTTAACAATTGAATCGCTAAGGTTTTATTTTGAAGCTGCCCGAAAAGGGATTAATTTTTTCAAAGCATTATTATTTGAAGAAATTAGGCGCCGGGATTTACGAATAGGCGGTTTGTGCCAAACAAGAAAGTTTGCTGTTATATCTTCATCTTCGTTTACTATAGAAGGTGAAGATAAAAATCTTAACGCTTTTATAGAAGATAATTTCGGACGCGTGAAAATAAAACAGATGCTTTGCGATTTGATAGAGGCACAGATGCAAGGCTTTTCATGCTTCCAGCTTTTCTATACTGTCGAAAACGGGAAAAATTATCTTGCCGATTTTTCACTTGTTCCTAATTACATCACCTTCTTTAAGAATGGAATTAATTTTATCGATTTTACAAAAGTAAAACTGCATGACATAAGACTTTTTGCTACGCAGATGAACCAAATACCTCCCTTAATAGAATTAGCACCGGAATACTATTTTGAAGTATATGCCTTTGACGGCAATGAGGAGAACGGTTTACTAAATGGTTTGATAGATTCAATTATTTGGGGTTATTTTTTTAAGAGCTACGGGCTAAAAGATTGGAGCATTTTTTTAGAACGATTTGCTATACCGGCAATAGTAGGCGAGTATGACCCACTAATGGGTAAAACGGATAAAGATGCTCTCTGGAAAGCCATCTCAAACTTTGGTAACTTGTTCAAAGCAATGATACCGAACACAGCCAAGATAACACCATTAAGCGATAACAATAAGGGGACTACCGGCAACCTTTATGAAAACTACTTAAAGTACTGGAATGATGAATTAAGTATAAGGATACTTGGGCAGGCAATGACAACAGACACCGGGCAGGGAGGCAGTTATGCTAAAGCACTTGTAGGTAATTATGTAAGGGAAGATATTGCAATGGGGGATAGGATATTCGTTGAGGAATCAATGAATGAACTGATTAAAAAAATAGTTGATATTAACTTTTCCGAAGATAAAGTAAAAGAGTACCCTAAGTTCAAATTTGTAGAGGGAGAAAATCTTGAGCAGAAGAATTTGAAAGCCGACATACTTGTTAAATTAAAGCAAGCCGGTTTTACAGTAAACGAAGAGGAAGCCAGCCGAATATTCGGGATGGAGCTTCGGGAATCGTTCTACGAAGGGGAATCTAAACCGGAGGGAGTGATTCCTGAATATGCTGAGAAGAATGCTCATAAAACCGGGAACAGTTTTCGCGGATCGCCCGAAGGGGGCTGTGCCGTTCCCGCTGCGAAAAAGAAAGAGTTAATTGATGAAATGCTTCTTGAATTTATTAACCTTTGATAATATGTGTAGGTGAATGGGTGAATAGGTGAATGGGTTAATTTATAAAGAACAATCCGAGGCTCTTACAGAAGCTATTAGTAAAGGTTATAAAAGTGGATTGCTTAAGGTTGTAAAAAAAAATACGGGAACTATTTTGAAACTTTCTGAACCCGGGAACGGCACAGCCCCCTTCGGGCGTTCTGCGAAGCTGTTTAATATCTCTTATACAGATGTTGATAAAAAGCTGATCGATAATTTTACTGTAGAAGCTTTTACAGTTGCCGCTGTAAACCAATATGACTGCGAAGAGAAACTTAAAGCAATAGCCAAAAGCATTATTGAAGGCAGCCATCCGTATATGCAGAAAAACCCGGAGAGCGATGTAAAAGATTTGTGGCGAGATGAAGCATACAATATACTTGCAGATTATATTGAAGTGCCTGATATGCCGCCACCGGGTGTACTGCAAACAAATTTAAGAACAGCAGTAACATCAAGTTATCATGCAGCCCAATGGCAAAGGCTGCAAGGGCTTAAAGATATTTACCCAGCTTACCGGTATATGACACGCGAAGATGATTTGGTAAGGGAGAGCCATAGAGCTTTGCATGGTAAAGTATTTAATGCTAATGATCCCATCTGGAATGTAATTACTCCGCCTAATGGTTGGAATTGCCGTTGTTATCTTGAACCTCTTACCGATGATGAATTATCTGAAGTAGAACCGGAAAATAGAATTGATATTGCAGATGAACCGCTGCGAAAGTCTTTACTAAAAGAAGCATCTATAGATAAAAACTTTGCACGCAACAGCGGCAAGGCGGAAAGCATTTGGGGGAAGTGGCTTCAGGAAAAATTACGCAGTAAAAATTATGACGAGGTTACCGAACGAATGAAAGCTGTTGTAAACAAAATGCCGGAGCCGGAAGATGTAATTAAGCAGCTTGAAAAGAATGCAGAGCCTTTTAGAATGCTTGAGTTTACAAAAGAGAATTGGGAAAAGGAATTTTCGCAAAATAAAGTATTAACACCGCTTGGAGAGTTTCGGCTTGGAGAGGCGATGTATGATAAACTAACCAAACGAACTACTACAAGAGATAAATCATTGCCGAGAAGCAGCGATTTTGGTTTAGTAAAACCAACCATAGAGAAGCCGGAATATATAATTGTGCATAAAGATAATAACGGTGAGTATGGTACAATTTTTATAAAATCATTTAAGGATGACAGCGGAGAAATAATTTATTCTACCGTTCTGAAAGATAAAGCCGGAGAGGTCGTTTTTGTAAGCCTAACAGACCGAAAAGAATCGAATATAAGCAACAAAATTAAAGCGGGGAAACTTCTTCTTTACTCCCGAAGGTTGCACTCCGCCGGGAGCGGCAGCTTCGGAGAAAAGTTTCCAGCGTTACCCGGATTACGCTTTAATTTTGCTGAATCAAATTTACTAAAAAACAACGATTCTTTCAATGAAGTTTGGGGAAAATTTGTTTCGCCCGGCAATGTAATTAGTACTAAAATTAAATATGCAGTTGACGGGTTTGAAATATGGGAATCATTTTCGCCGAATGACTCTGCCGGAAACCGTTCTGAGAAGAGGATGCACCCATACAGCGAGATTGATAATTTTCGTAAAGGGGTTTTAATGTGGTATGGGAATGAGTGAAGCGGGAGAAATAAAAAAATATTTGCAAGAAGCGGTTGAAAAAGTAAAAGCAAAAGCGCTTGCAATACTTGAAGTTGAGGCAGTTAAATCTATTAAGAAGAATTTTCAGCATGGGGGACGCCCGGAAAAGTGGAAGCCGGTTAAAAAGAAACCGAAAAAATACAAACTGACCAAGACGCTTGTTAATACCGGCAATTTAAGTAATGTATCTTCTGTTAAGAATGAGGCTGATTATTCTGTAACATTAATCAGTAACCCATTAACAAGAGCCTATGCAAGGGTACATCAAGAAGGGGCTGTAATTAACCACCCCGGCAGACAGCTTAAGTTTAGGAAAAAGAAATCCAGAAAAACCGGGGAGGTAAGAACTGTATTTGCTTCTTCCAAAAATAAAAGAATAAGCAAAGTTGTTAAAGGAAAACCTTATGTTGTAAAGATACCTGCACGCCCGTTTATGATTGTACCGGAAGAAGATTTAAGAAAAATAGTTAGGATAATTAACAAATGAATAAACCGCGCCCTTTTTATAGAGGAAAGAATTACCAGGATGCAATAAAGAAACTGAAAGAATTACGGGCATCTGCGAAGCTAAAAAAAGAAGCTAAGAGAAATTATAAAAACTTTATGGAAAAAATCTGTAGCGATTTCTCAATTAGCGTGAAAACAATATACCGGGATATGAACCAGCGTAAGGTAGCCGGGCTTAGAGCGGTAAGAAAAGATCGCGGAAAATATAAATCACGAATTTCAAAAAAAGAAAAAAAGACTGTAGAGGAAGTAATGAAAGCCGGTAAAACAAAAAAAACCGCAAAAGAAATAGCGGAAACCGTTCTGCGAACGAGTATTTCACAACGAAAAATTAAAAGGATAACCGAAAAAATATCTGCACCCCGGAACAGCACAGCCCCCTTGAAACCCGATAGTAATAATGACGAGAGCGTATTTGGAAGCGAAGCCAAAAAGTTTTTTGAAAGCTTTTTTAATTATGATTTAATTGCCCCGGAAAAAGGAGTGCCTGTTGGAAAAGGTAAAATGAGGTTTATTGTTAAAAAAGAGGACCTGGCAGATATAATACTTATTTTAAGCAATGCTTACAATAGGAGCTGCTTTGCCGATGCAAAAAAATTAAAGGTTGACCGGGATGAACTGCGTGATATAATGATGCACCATTTAATAGAAGAGCAAATAAACCTTGCAAAGAACGCGATGGACTATAAAATGATAGAATCTATTACAAGGATGCTTGAAAGAGTTAAAGAGGAAAAAAACACAGCAAACCCGAATGACTTTAAGACTGTATTAAATATCTGCCGTGAGATTAAACCGGATATATCAATGCGCGAGGTAATAGACCTAATTAAGAAGGTGAGCGATGGCTAATTCAAATTCGCAGAACCGTTCCCGGAAATTAACTTTACTACAACAAGCGCTTGCAGAAGAAAAGAAACTTCTTCTTGAAGAATATAGCACAATAAATTCAATAGTATCAATAGATATAATAAAATCGCTTCTGCCAAATTATAAACCATTGCCACAACAACAAAAGTTTCATAGTTCGCTTGCTTTTGAACGCGGAATTAAAGGCGGATACCAAAGCGGTAAAACAACTGCTTTTTGTGCAGAGGCAATTGCATTAGGATATATAAACCGTCCGTATCCGATTTTATTGGTCTCACCAAGTTATGATCTTGTAGTGGATGTTGTTGCCGAAAAGCTTAAATTACTTTGCGATGAAAATAAACTTGAGTATGAGTTTTTGAGCAGTAAAGGGTTTTTTGTAATTAAATTATCGAACGATGATGTAGATAATATTCACCTATACCTTGCCGGGAGTGATAAACCACGCTTCTTAAAAGGCTATACTGTGGCAGCAGCGGGAATGGATGAGCCGTTTATACAAAGCAAAGAAGCATATGAAATAATAAACAGCCGTATTAGTAAAAAAACAAATAGAAATAATTTGTTTTGGAGCGGAACCCCGGAGCCTCAGTACATGGAATGGGGAATGGATTATTTTGAAAAGGACCATGATGAAAAAAGCCTTTTTACAATAACACTGCCGACTAAAGCCAATAAGCACCTGCCTAAAGAATACCTTGATAATCTAAAGAAAAAGTACGATGCAAAACTACAAGAAGTATACCTTGAAGGTAGATTTATAATGCTTACTGCTAATAGGGCTTATCATTGTTTTAACCGTTCGCTTCATGTAGTGGATACTACAAAAGAAAATAGGCTGAAAGAATATGACGAGTTAATATTGTCATTTGATTTCAATGTTGACCCTATGACTGCTGTGCTTGTAGTACTAAAGGGTAAAGTATTTTACGAGGTAAAGGAATGGAGCCTTAGCAGTAGTAATACAGCCGAACTATGCGCCGCTGTAATCGTATATCTGACTTCAATTAACGAGAGATTGCAAAACTCTATAATAATTACAGGTGATGCTACGGGCAGAAGAAGGGGGACACGTGGATACATGAGCGATTATGAAATAATTAGAGATGAGTTTACTAAAGCAGGTATAAATTTCTATTTTAACATACCACATGAAAACCCCCCGGTAAGAGATAGGATTAATTTTGTTAATAAGTTGTTTGAAAGAGAAATGTACTTTATTGATGAGCGTTGTATTAAAACAATTAAAGATAGAGAGCTTGTATGCTGGAAACAGAGCGGAGAGGGTTTTTTAATTGATAAAAGTAAAAAGGATTTGACCCACTTAAGCGATTGCGGAGACTATGCTGTTTTTAATAATCAGATTTTGTTGAGCGAATTAGAGGGGGAAGGGCGCGTATATATAGAGTATAAAAAGCGAAGATAATGGGCGGGAACCATTAATGATTATCTTTTTTGAATAAGTTCTGCGAAGGATTTTCTTCGGGGGGAATAACTTTTTCAACAGTTTCAAAAACATGCTTGCAATTGTAACATATCCGTATTCTTACCTTGCTGTGTAGTATCGGGGTTGTTTTAACAACCCCGATATGAATAGAATTACATTTAGGACAGCGCATTTTTACCTTTCATAAATAAATGCAATTGTTTGCAGTAAGCTGCAAATTCTTTTGTTTTAAGATTTTTGCTTTTCATAATAGCTGTTTCGCAAAGCTCAAGGAAACAGTCGTTCAAAAATAAATCGGGTAAAGTGTGTTCCTCAAAATTAAGCAATAAAGTAATTTTTTCAATGTCTTTACCATCGTTTTTACCCTGTAAAGTCTTATAAACATAAGATGTACTTTTCTTTAATCGTTTGGCTGTCTCTGTAATATTCAAGATTAACTCCAGTAGTATTTTTTTGTTATGATTTTACTTGCAAAGATTCTTGTGTTTTGATTGTAACAAGGGGTTTTAACGCAAGCCCAATGGGACTTGCTTCGTCTTTAATAAGCGTACGCAGCTTTGCAGTAATTCCGAACTTAGTAGTACATAGAATGTAATCGTCAATAACAAGATTGTTTTTTAGAAGTACTTCTTTCGCTTTTTCTAAATTTTGTTCTTCAATTGAATATGAGTTTGATTGTTCTAATTGAACGAAGCCGCCTTCTACAAACATTTTTTTGGGGTCAAGTTGAAAAACCGTAAGCAGTTTGTTTTTAATTTTGCTGTATTTATCTGCAAGTTTGTCTATTTTGAATTTAATGTCAACTGCCTGCTGGCAGAGATTGGCTTTGTAGTCAATGAATTTTTTAGAGCCGGGTTTAAGACTAACCGGTTCGCAGATACTACTGGAACGGCTTAACGGTTTAGCAGTTGTTTTTTTGATAGTTGTATTCATTTATTTTGTTCCTTATAAGTTAAATAAAGTTGATTAAACATTTCTAAAAAATTGTGGCTTTGATGCGCTTTAATAAGCTCTTCCAGAAGTAAGAGAATGAAATCTTCTCCGTAATATTTTTTAAGCCATAAGATTCGTTTCTTAATTTTATTATCCATTGTAAAAGTCTTTCTGATTGTACAAGAAAAAGGCAGAGTAAAAGCCCGGCAAAAGGGAAACCTCTAAGGTTTTTGTTATGCTCTACATTAACCGTTTTATAAATCGAGTTAAATTTGACTTCGACCGAGGCAGTGTTTTTAATAGTAATTATAGAGATAATATATTTGTTCATATAGTTAATCATTCTGAATAGTATCGATTTGCTTTGCGAATAACAACCTCGTTCATACCGGCAGAGGTATGAGATAAATCGGTGTTTCTGTACATTGTTCTACCGAGTATGTTGTCAAGCACGGAAAGCCCGTTTGATAATGTAAGGTGTTTTTTTCTTTCTAATTTCATTTTTACGATTCTTTTATTATTGTACACCCCACTTTTCATTTTGAATCTTCTTTCTGTACATTTAATGCACCGCTTACGCTGATTTCTGTAAGAGGTAAATTGTTCGCCGCAATCGATGCAAATCCCGGAACGGCTTTGCGAGATAGTATTAGTTGTGTTCATTATAACTCCTTTTTGTTTTTTTATCTTAATCTTTTCTAACTACCGATTGAGCCCGATCCCGACAAGTCGGGACGGGCTAATCGGACGTTAGGCGGACTTAAACCCAAAAGTAGTAAATGGGGAAAAAGTTCCGTCTATCAATTCGTTTAATTTCTTTCTTGCTTCGGCTTCCGTGCCTTCAAATTTCCATTCATATTTATCGGGAATATATTGCCCCGGTATATGGTCTGTCCTATTAAATATCCAAAACCGCCTAACAAACGGCTCAACATCGACCTCACTTTCAGTTCGGTCAATTTCGGGTTTTTCGTTATCGTTCATTTTATATCCTATAATTTTTAATTAATAAATTACCGTTCGGCAAGTTAGCCGCAACACCGTTAGTTATTACATAATAGTATAGTTCCCGAAGGGTTTTTGACAAAAGAAACCCTATATGGTTCAAAAGCATCAGCAATTAAGCGTGCAAGACTGTATTTTTGAACTGCTTCTTTTATGGAAGATTCTGAAGTAGAGTATTTTAGAATACTTTCTTGCAACTGTATATATTGTTTAAGCGCAGTTTGAATATTCCAGCCGGGGTATATTTTTTTAGCTTCTTTAACAACAGTGGCTGTTGTAATGCGAAACATTTTCCGGGTATCATCCTCGTTGCGAGAAGAAGCAGAATTAGAATAAGCTAAGTTGTGTGCCATTAGGATTAACCCTCCAAAGTGAAACTTTACGGTTACTTATAGACGAGAAACCTTCACCTAAAAATTGAACAAGCCCAAGATTACGAAGTTCGAGAACCCTCGGAGTAACCTGGTGCGGAAAACAACCAAGGTGCGCCGCAATTCTGTCATTAGAAATAGGCTGAAAGTTTTTAATAACATCAAAAACTTTTTTCTGCTGTTTACTAAGATTAACGTTAGCAAAAGCAATATTACGGAGTTGTTCGGGTTTGTAGCCTTCGCGCTCTTTCATTTATTATCCTCTGGTTTTTGTTTAGATTCGTCTTGTTCTTCTTCTTCGGCTTCAGACATAAGAAGAATAAAA
>DAIRET010000125.1:0-8565 GCA_036795455.1 Ignavibacteriaceae bacterium | reverse complement strand
GTTGCGTTATTTGAATTTAATTAATGATTCATCATAATCGTCAACTTTTTTATATCCTAAAAGATTGAGCATAGTTGCGGCTATGTTAGTTAAACCAGCGTTTTCGATACCGGCAATTTTGTATTCTCCATTATATCCCGGGTCGTAAATAATAAACGGAACCGGGTTTAATGTATGAGCTGTTTTGGGAGTTTGAATTCCTTTTGCAACAGTATACATTTCGTCAGCATTCCCATGGTCTGCGGTTATTATTGCAATTCCGTTAAGTTCATCAATAACTTCAAGAAGTTTACCCACACATTTATCAACAAGTTCAACTGCAAAAACGGCGGCATCAAAATTCCCGGTGTGTCCCACCATATCTCCATTTGCGAAATTGACACGTCCCCATCTAAAGTTACCTGACTTCAACAATTCAATTGTTTTATCCGTTATTTCAACTGCTTTCATCCCGGGCGCTTTATCGAATTCAATTCTATCGGAAGGGATTTCGAAATACTGTTCAAGTTCCGGGTTGATATAGCCTGAGCGGTTACCGTTCCAGAAATAGGTAACATGCCCATATTTCTGGGTTTCCGAAATGGCGAAACTTTTAACATTCTCTGCACAAAGGTATTCGCTTACAGTTCTATCTATTTCAGGTGGAAAAACGAGATAGTTTTTAGGGATGTGCAAATCGCCGTCATATTCCATCATTCCGGCATAGAAAACGTCCGGGAGGAGTACTCTATCGAATTCGGTGAATTCAACATCTTCAAAAGCACGTGATATTTCAATTGCACGGTCGCCACGGAAGTTGAAATTTATAACACTATCGCCATCGACAATTTTTCCTACCGGTTGATTGTTTTCATCAACAATAACGAAAGAATCAAGGTACTGGTCGATTATTTCGGGATTTTCATCGTACATTGTTTGAACAGCATCGACAGCGGATTTAAACTTTCTTCCTATTCCGAGGACGTGTGCATCCCATCCTTTTTTAACAATGCTCCAATCGGCGTTGTACCTGTCCATTGTAACTTTCATTCTACCGCCGCCGGAAGCAATTTTGTAATCAAATAAACTATCGGAATTTATTTTTTTGAATAGCTCTTCTACCTGTTCAATATAGATTAAAGCGGTTTTACCGGGAACGTCCCTTCCATCCATTAAAGGATGCAGACGCACTTTTTTTACACCGCTATCCGCAAGTTTATTTATTAATGCAAATAGTTGATTGATGTGGGAGTGAACATTCCCATCGGAGAGCAGTCCTATAAAATGAACGGCTCCTCCATTTATGCCTCTATCAACAATTGTATTCCAGGTTGGGGATTGAAATATTTCGCCTGCCCCGATTGAATTATTAACAAGTTTTGCGCCTTGTGCAAACACTCTGCCCGCACCGATTGCATTATGCCCCACTTCACTATTTCCCATGTCATCCTCGCTCGGTAAACCGACTGCCGGTCCGTGAGCTTTCAATTTAGTAAATAATGGGGATTGAAGCAGTTTATCAAGCACGGGTGTTTTAGCTTTGAATACTGCATTCCCGTCGAATTCTTTTCCTAATCCTACGCCATCCATAATAATTAAAAGGAGCGGACCTTTTCTGCCGCTGAAGTTGTCAAGTTTTTGAAGTTCTAATTTCATTTTTATTCTCTCTTATTTTCAAATTACCGATCTAAAAATATTATATTAATTTAGTGTTACAAAATTAAGTCCTTTTGAACTTAAACACTATTTAATTACAAATAATTTCAAATCGGAAGGGATAAGGAAATGAAAATCAAAACAGATTTTATTTCATTCAAAACGAAAGGCAACTGCGATATCGTAGATATAACGGATGAAGTTCAAAGAATAATTGATAACTCCGGTATTGCGGAAGGGAGTGTGCTTGTCTTTGCAGTTGGTTCAACTGCCGGTATAACTACAATAGAGCATGAACCGGGCTTGATGAAAGATTACCCTGCATTCTTCGAGAGGATAATTCCGTCGAAAATCAATTACAACCACGACAATACCTGGCATGACGGTAACGGGCATTCCCACGTACGCGCATCAATACAGGGTTGTTCGCTTACCATACCGTTTGTCGATAAAAAACTTCTTACCGGAACCTGGCAGCAAATTATTTTTGTCGACTTCGACAACCGCTCCCGCAATAGAAAGGTTGTAGTTCAAGTTACCGGGATATAATTAGTTCTCTTTTTTGCTGCAGAATTTTGCTTCTACACAAGAATCCACTTTTCTAAAAAGAAGATAAAAAAGATAGCCGAAGAAAATTCCGATCAGGGCACCGCCGATTATATCGGATGGATAATGGAGCCCCAGGTAAACTCTTGAAATGGCAACTAAAAATGCCGCAATAAAAAGCACCCATTTCAGGTTGGGATAAATCAAAGCAATAAAAGTTGCCGCTGCAAAGTTATTCAGTGCATGATTTGAGGGGAAAGAGGAAGTTCCTGCGCAACCGAGAGGTGTAATTGCATCAGTTAAAAAATCGCAGGGTCTTAGTCTGCCAATCGTTTCTTTCAATATTCTATACCCGAACTGATCGCCGCATGTAATAAGCAGAAGTAGAACAACAACGGCAATTCTTCCTTTCCTTCCCCCTTTTACAAGCATAATACCAAGTAGTATTATATAAGTAATAAACCAGTTATTTACATTCGTAATAATTGAAAAGAATTTATCGAACGCAGGGTTGGATAAAGTGTGATTAAAAAAGTAAAAAACCGCTAAATCTATCGAGTACAGAAAATCGAGCATATAAAATCCTTTGATTAATTACCTGAAAATACTAATTTACCGGCGAAAAATGAATATAATTTTGAATAGACAGATAACAAAAAGAAAATATAAAGGCGGTTGAAGATTGTTTTTTCTCAGTTTTGAATTTTTCAACGTCTCTTTTGTTACTGTTTTAATGGATAATCACAATATATTATAGAATGCCAAAGCGAAGAAATTACTCGGTACTTGATTTTTTATACAACTCTCACGAGTTGTTTGACAAAGACCGTTATCAATACATAAAGAAAGAGACAGAGGAATATTTAATAATTCCGCTGAAAGTAATAACATTTCTGATTGCTATTTCAGGGTTATTTGCAATGGTATTTGAAGTCCGTTACTTCTCCGAGTATTCCTACCAGGTATATTTTACAAGACTGTTTGCAACTTTAATCTCTTTCATAATTTTAATTGTTTTAAATACAAAACATGCTCTTAAAAAACCTGTTCTGCTTGTTCATATTTTGTTGATTACAATAATCGTATCAAGCGGTTATATGATTTTCCTTCTCCCCTCTACTCTGATCGTAAACTCCCAAATTGTAGGGTTGATGATATTTACATCTGCGCTATTCTTAAGTTGGGAAGTTAAAAACCAGATAATCGTTGCAATTTATTACAACATAGTATTTGCAATGGCAATTCTGTTCAATGAAAAAGAGATATATTTCCTTCCGAACATGCTTGAATCGGTAATATTCGTTTTGTTCCTAAGTATAATATCAGTAATCGGAAGTGCAGTAAATTTCAAGTTAAGGTCTGAGTTAGCTGAAAAATCATTCCGTATAAATCAATCTGAAAAGAAGTACCGCTCGATTATTGAAAACACTGCTGCGGGAATATTCCAGACAACAATAAAGGGAACATTTCTTACTGTTAATTCCGCCCTTGTTGAAATGCTCGGTTATGATTCCGAAGAAGAACTGAAGAACAAATACCTGCCGGAAGATATTTATCTTTTTCCGGAAGACAGGGAGAGGATAATCAAGATTCTTAAAGAAAAAGGAGAAGTTAGGGATTACCCGGTTGAATTAAAAAAGAAAGACGGCAGTATAATAATTGTTAAACTTAGCGACCGTCTTGTAAAAGACGAGGTTGAGAATATCACTTACTTTGAAGGAAGTCTGCAGGACATTACATCGCAAGTTCGGCTGGAAGAAAAAAGAAAAATGATTGAAGAGCAGTTGAAAGATGAGAAACTGAAATCAGACCAGCTTGCTAAAGAAGCATTAAAGTCAAGCGAATTGAAAAGCCAGTTCGTTGCAAATATGAGCCACGAAATCAGAACACCGATGAACGGGATAATCGGATTTCTTACACTTATTGAACAGGGAAGTTACCGCGGTGAAGCTGAATTGAAGGACTTAATCTCAAGTGCAAAAGATTCAGCCGAATCGCTGCTTGACCTTATAAACAACATTCTCGATTTCTCCAAAATTGAAGCGGGTAAACTTGAACTTGATGAAGTCAACTTCAACATGAGGGGTTTAATAAACGAAGCAATCTCTACGGTAATTACAAAAGCGAATGAGAAGGGGATAAAAATAAATGTAAATATTGAACCGGGAGCGCATCTGCATTTAATAGGTGATTCAACAAGATTGCGGCAGGTCTATATTAATCTTCTTTCAAATGCGGTTAAGTTCACTGAAAAAGGGGAAATAAGGATCAGCCTGAACTCGGAAAAACTTCAGGATGAAAAAGTAAAAGTAAATGCATGCGTTGAAGATACCGGTGTTGGAATTCCGAATGACAGGCTTCAACAATTATTTCAACCGTTTTCGCAGCTTGACGGCTCTTACTCCAGGAAGTTCGGTGGAACCGGGCTTGGACTTGCTATTTGTAAAGAGCTTGTATCATTAATGAACGGCTCAATTAAAGTTGAAAGCGATATGAGCAAAGGGAGTAAGTTTTCTTTCTCTGTCATTTTGAAAGTACAAAAGCAGGCAAGTTTCCTTAATGCGTTAAGAAACAAAGCAAGAATAGCAGCTCCGAAACAGGAAAAATCTGTTGAAGATGTGATGGTTGAAAAAGCACTCAAGGAACAAAGAAACGGTTTTAAGATTTTGCTAACCGAAGATAACCCTGTGAATCAAAAAGTGGCTATAAAAATTCTAACGCAGGCTGGCTTTACAATGGAAGCTGCATCCAACGGGCTTGAAGCGGTTAATAAAATTGCAAGCAGCGACAGCTATAATCTTATTTTAATGGATATCCAGATGCCCGAAATGGACGGATTTACCGCAACGCAAAAGATTCGTGCAATGAATAACTACGGCGCTAAAATTCCGATAATTGCAATGACGGCACATGCTATGCAAGGGGATAAAGATAAGTGTATTGCAGCCGGAATGAATGATTATATCTCCAAACCGATTAGAACAAAAGAATTACTTGCTCTAATCGATAAATGGTTAAGTGTTAAAGCTACTACCGATGTTAAAGAAGAAACTCCTGTTGTTGAGATAAAGAGTGATGTTTTCGACAAAAACCATTTCTCGGAGGTCAGCCTTGATGATCCTGAATTCCAAAAAGATTTGTTATCAACCTACTTAAATGATACGGAAAAACGAATTCAAAATCTCGGTAATGAAATAAAAGAGAGTAATATCGAACGGGTAAAGATTGAAAGCCACACAATCAAAGGAGCAAGTTACTCTATCGGTTTTAAGCAGATGGGAGATATTGCTAAAGAGATTGAATTCGCTTCAAAACAAAATGATCTTTCTACTATTGTAGAACAATTTCCTTCCCTGCTGAACGCATTTAAAAATGCAAGGGAAGCTGCCGAAGAGTTTTTATAGTTTTAAGTTAGATCTTCTCACTTTTTTTTGGAGAAACATTCGTTGCTTCTCCAATAATAAACCCGTTGGAATAATTATCCTTTCATTTAAGTAGACAAAAGTATATCTTAGCATAGTTACATTGAAGAAGTAAAAATAAAAATGAGGTAGAAATGTTATTTATAGTTTCGTTCGCGGCAATGCTTGTAGCCATATTGGTTTTTGTTAATGCAAAAAAGAGATATAACAAGCAGGAATCTTCTTTCGCTTTGGCTGGAGTAGTAGTGGCAGGAGCAATTTCTTTATTGCAATGCTGGACTGTTATTCCTGCGGGACATGTAGGAGTAGTTGACTTTTTCGGTATGGTAAGCGATAACACATTGAAATCAGGTGTTAATTTTGTAAACCCGATGGCAAACGTAGTGAAGTTTTCTATTAAAACTCAAGAAATAAAAGAATTGATGACTGTTCCTTCTCAAGAGGGATTGAGCGTTCAACTTGAAATAAGTTTGCTCTATCACCTCAATCCTGAAAATGCAAATAAAATTTACAAAACAGTCGGAGAAAACTACGCTGAAGTATTAATTACTCCGCAATTTCGTTCTGCAGTTAGAGGTGTTACGGCAAAATTTGAAGCAAAGGCTCTTTATACATCCGGTAGAGAAGTACTTGCAAAAGAGATTGAAAGTGAACTCCGCAAGTTGATTGAAAAACGGGGTATCGCAATTGAGAATACACCGCTGCGCCAGATAGTACTTCCGCAGGGTTTAACAAATGCAATTGAAGAAAAACTTAAAGCAGAACAGGAAAGCCAGAGAATGCAGTTTGTGCTTCTAAAAGAAAAACAGGAAGCAGATAGGAAAAGAATTGAAGCTCAGGGTATTGCGGACTTCCAAAAAATTGTTGCCCAGGGTATCAGCGATCAATTGCTGAAATGGAAAGGTATTGAAGCTACAGAGAAACTTGCTAATTCAACAAACTCGAAAGTTGTTGTAATCGGATCGGGTAAAGACGGACTCCCACTGATCCTCGGAGGGAATTAAAATACAGGCGGCTTTTATGAAAGCAATGCTTCTTAATCAAATTTGTGATTTAAGTAAAAATAAAAACCCGCTCAAACTTGAAGAGATACCGGTCCCGGCTCCGGGAGATAACGAAGTATTGATAAAAATAAAAACATGCGGAGTTTGTCATACGGAACTTGATGAAATAGAGGGACGAACTCCGCCCCCATATTTCCCGGTTGTATTGGGGCACCAGGCTGTAGGAGTTGTAACTGAAAAGGGGAATAATGTTACACGTTTCCAAATAGGCGATAGAGTTGGTGTAGCCTGGATTTATTCCTCCTGCGGTAAATGTAACTTTTGTAAAAACGGACTGGATAATCTTTGCCCGGAGTTTAAAGCAACCGGAAGGGATGCCAACGGCGGTTATGCCGAATTTATGACTGTACCTGAATATTTTACATTTAAAATCCCGGAAGTGTTTAACGACAGCGAAGCCGCCCCGCTTCTTTGTGCAGGTGCAATCGGTTACCGTTCATTAAAGTTGTGCGGAATTCAAAACGGGCAGAATTTAGGATTAACCGGGTTCGGTGCTTCAGCACATATAGTTCTTCAACTTGCTCGTTATATGTATCCCGCTTCCAATATATTCGTATTTGCACGAAGCGAAAAAGAAAGAGAATTTGCGAAAGAACTCGGTGCCTACTGGACAGGCGGCACTACGGATGAACCCTCCGAAAAGCTTCATGCTATTATTGATACTACACCAGTTTGGAAACCGGTTGTAGAGGCTTTGAAGAATCTTCATCCCGGCGGCAGATTGATTATAAATGCAATAAGAAAAGAAAGCCTTGACAAAAAAGAATTACTTTTAATCGATTATCCAACGCATCTCTGGATGGAAAAAGAGATAAAAAGTGTAGCAAATGTTTCAAGATACGATGTAATGGACTTCTTGAAAATCGCATCGGAAATACCGATAAAACCGGAATACATGGAGTATAAACTTGAAGACGCAAATACGGCATAGTTGGAGTTGAAGGAGCGAAAAATTAGAGGCGCAAAAGTATTGGTTATTAACGGATAAAATTAAGTGTTGCCATTCAATCCGGTAAAGTGGATTTACAAATCTTAATGAACTCAAACAAATACTCTTTTATCTTTCCCGGAAAACCTTTCAAGATTTTAAACTCAGAAAAAACTGCCGTAGAATAAACCTATTGTTATTATTCCGAATGATTGCTCTTTATTAAGGTTACCACCCCACTTAATTCCGAATCCTACCTTGTCGGACAGCTTAAGAACTCCGTGGCAGTTTACAATAAACCCGACAGCATCAAAAGATTCGTTCGAGCGTTTCTCATTATAGTTGCCGCTTACATAACCAATTCCACCCGCAATACCGTAAATAATTTTTTTCGATTCCTGGGCATAACCGATTGTCAAAGCTGTTTCACGTATCTTGATTAAATAGAGATCGCGATCTGTGCGTGAAGGGAAGAAGGGTTTATTGGATTCGGTCGCAAAACTGAAACTGGCTGATACCAAAACATTTTTTGTGTAATATGTCCCTGATATAGTTTTCGGAAAGCCGATAAATAGATCACGTACGATAATTCCAATACCTCCTCCTATCCAGTATTTATCTTCATTATCGTTTTGCGATAAAGTTGTCTCTGTGAGAGCAAAAAATATTATAACGAGCAGCGATATAAACCTTATAACAACAAGCATAGTTAATTCTCCAATTATATCTATACGAAATTTACTTTGAGATAAGGTTAAAGTCAAATAACATTGGGGAAAACTATTGTCCGGGGTACTTTAACTTAAAAATCAATTAGAGAACGACCTCTACTCTGTAGGTATGCAAGAAATGTATTAAATATGAAGTGTAGAACAAGAGTTCATAAATGGAAAACAACGGTTTTCGGGTTTCGAAATAGAATAAATATTCGTTTTTCTTATATTAATAAACAGATGTTTGAGGTTTTATA
>DAIRET010000124.1:0-8587 GCA_036795455.1 Ignavibacteriaceae bacterium | reverse complement strand
AAATTCCGGGTTGAATATCTGTTTCCCACGCTATCGGCTTAAGTGGAATTTTCAGTGCTTTAAATATCCTTTCGTAGAAATCATTTCCACCGAGCAGAAGTTCGTGAATCTCTTTTAAGAATAAACCTGACTCAGCACCTTGAATTATTCTATGGTCGTAAGTGCTTGTGATATTTAATATCTTACTTATTCCGAGAGTTGAAATTGTTTCCTGCGACATTGCCTGGTACTCTGCTGGATATTGAATTGCACCGGTTGCTACGATTGTTCCCTGTCCAACCATCAACCGCGGCATTGAGCTGACAGTGCCTATTGTACCGGGATTGGTTAATGTTACTGTTGTACCCGAAAACTCAGAAGGGTCAATCTGTCCGCTGCGGGTTCTTTTTACAATGTCTTCATATTTATTAACAAACTCCGTAAATGATAATTCCCCGGCATTCTTGATATTCGGAACAATTAAAGAACGGCTGCCGTCTTTTCTTTCGATGTCGATTGCAAGCCCGAGATTAATTTCTTTTCTGACTACAAGGTGCGGTTTTCTATCCTTTTCCATGAAGCCGTTATTCATCACCGGGAATTTATTCAGTGCCTGCACAACTGCGTAAGCTATCAAATGTGTAAATGAAACTTTACCGGATTCGGTTTGAGCAAGATATTGATTGATGATTATTCTATTTTCTTCAAGTAGTTTTACGGGGATTGTTCTTTGTGAAGTTGCAGTAGGTACTGAAAGGCTCAGATTCATATTCTCAAGAATTCTCGCACTGCTACCGGCTATTACCTTCAACTCCTCTTTATCATTATCTTTATCTTCTTCTTTCTCTTTTTTAACCCCGTTACCGCTAATAGCCTGCTTTAACGCAGCGACGTCCAGTTTTCCATTCGTTTCCCCGTTAAAGAATTTTTTCCACTGTTCCGGTATAGTTTCCGGGTTTTTAATGAATTGTTCGTAAAGTGATTCAACAAACCATGTATTTGCGCCGAATTGCTCAATCGCTTCTTTTTGCTGCGGGGAAAGTTTTTGTCTCATAATTCTCTACGAATGTCCGTGTTAAATAATCATTATTTTTTTGTGTAATAAATATAGAAAGTTAAACTTATTTTTACTATACATAGTTCATAAAATGAGGTGATTATGAAACACAGAAGAGAAATAAAACTGTTCAAATTACGGAAGGAGTATAAACTCGGAAAACTTGACGAAGCATCCGTTAATCCTGACCCGGTAGTTCAGTTTGAGAAGTGGTTTACCGAAGCCGTCAATGCCGGTATTGACGACGTTAATGCGATGATTCTCGCAACAGCGGATAGGTTCGGTGTTCCATCTGCAAGGACTGTTTTGTTAAAAGATTTCGGTAAAAACGGTTTTACTTTTTTTACTAACTATGGAAGCAGAAAGGGGAGCGACCTTGATGAGAATCCAAATGCTGCACTCGTATTTTACTGGAAGGAACTTGAAAGACAGGTAAGAATACGCGGTAAAGTAAAAAAACTCCCGAAGAAAGTTTCAGCAGAGTATTTTGCAGTGAGACCGTTGAAAAGCCAATTAGCTGCATGGGCGTCCCCGCAGAGCAGTAAAATTGACGGGAGAGAATACCTCGAAGAAAGGTTTAGTAGTTACGAAAAAGAGTTTGAAAAGAAGAAGATGCAGTTACCACCTTTTTGGGGTGGATACATATTAGTCCCTGTTGAAATAGAATTTTGGCAGGGGAGAGAGAACCGTTTACACGACAGGATACTTTTCGAAATAGTTAAAAGGAGATGGCAAATCTCAAGGTTAGCTCCGTGAGGGTATAAATACATATATTGCTACCCCAAATAGTGAGTGAGTTTTATGGTAGCATTACAATGTTACTTATTCTACTTGTACAAATACACATAAAAAAAATACTAATCCACGTCAGAAAAATTCGAAAAGTTTCTCCTGTTATTTCACTCAAGTACATAAAAATAGAAGCAGCAATAAAAGAGAATTTACCAAGGTGTGGTATCGGTTCTTGTTTAGTCATATTTTTACTTAACTTAAAATGATATTTATACTTCCGCAAAAAGATTGATTCTTACTTTTTTCCAATCTTCTTCATCCGGGTTGATTTTATCTACCGTACCGATTATTGTTACATTCTGACGTAATAATCTTGAAGGTATCGGATTTTCGTTTCGAGGGACATAGCCTAATTTTATATTATTAGTTGTAAAAATCTCTAATGCACGTCTATCATATGGATTTGTAGGTTCTTGCACAATTAATAATTCATCTCCCACCTTAAGTTTATTAACAACAGTTTCACCGTCATAATAGTAGAACCCGGCTACATAAAACTTTGTAAGAAAATATCTCTTCTTATTTACATCACCTTTAGCGTTTTGCGGGATGAATAATGCAAAAAAGCCAGTACTTATTCTTTTTAGAAAACTTAGTCTATTCATTCATTATTGATAAGTAGTAAGTAAATTAAAGTAACCATAAAGTAAAATAACCTTGCAATTAATTCTTTACTGCTCAAAATTAAACAATAATGCTTAACTGTCAAATTCTTTTTTCTTTAAAAACTCTCGAAGTTATTGCAAATCCGAAGACCGGGAATTGACGAGAGTATAAATGGAAGACCCGGTAGTTTATATTAAAGCAATAATAGCAGTAGATTTTTACATCGGCTCTTTTTTTGTATTTTTGATATGTAATAATATTTTAATCAAGTCCTTTAAGAAAGGAAGGATAAATTATTTTTTTTGTTGCTGTAATGAAGTGTCTGGCAAACAAAGAATAATTACAGTGGTAATGGTTGTCAAAGTATTTGATTTCGATAAAACATTAACAGAAAAAGATACATTTACTTCTTTTCTTTTTTTCGTTGGGAAAGGTAAAACCGGTCTAATCTTTAGGAAAACGGTCTATTACTTTTTTTTATTAATTAGGGTGTTGAAGCTAATATCAAACAGAACTCTTAAAATAATAGGATTAAACCTTTTTTTACCCGATGACCCTGAATTGGTAAAGGTTTATTCGAAAGAATTTGCCGATACTATTGCCCTTAATAAGAACGTTGTCAAAATGTTAAATGAGAGTAAAGAGAATTCAAAAGTTTTGATTTGCTCGGCTTCACCGGCAATTTACATAGAATTTCTATTTCCGGGAATCCCTGTAATAGGTTTAGAATTGTCGAAAGAAAAAGAATACGGTATAAAAAAACTTCCATACAAAGAAAAGAAATTAGAATATGTAAAACAGATGGGGATTGATACAATTGAAGAGTTATATACCGATTCGCTTTCTGATAAGTCTTTGGCTCAAATTGCAAAAAAAATTTTTGTTGTAAGAAGGGACCGGGTAACTGTGTACAATGATTATGAATCGTATAAAAAACATTTTACTTTTTTTAATAGATGAATAGAGTACTTGTACTGGATGGTAATGCTCGAGCCGCCATCACGATAATCAGATCTCTCGGGCGTTCCGGTGTAAAAGTAGATGTCGGAGCAGAATACAGAGCCTATTCAACGTATTCCCGGTATTGTTGCGAATTTATTAAGTATCCCTCCCCGTTAAAAGAAAAAGAGAAATTTCTCTCCTTTATTCTTCAAATAATTAAAATGAAAAAATACGACGCTATTATACCGGTTGATGATGAAACAACGGATATAATGTCGGAGTTGAACAACAATTCTACCGAGGAAATCCCGGTTTGTTTACCATTTTTAGATAATTATTTGAAAGCAAGAAGTAAAATTGAAACTATAAATCTTGCCAAAAGACTCAATATTCCGCACCCGGTATCAATACCGACAACTGAATTAAACAACGATACAGAGAATTTAGTCCAAAAAACTTTAGAGTTATTAGTATTCCCGGTAATTCTAAAACCTGAATATGAATCAGGTTCCAGAGGAATCTACTTTATTAAGAACGTTGATGAATTAAAGAAAACAATTCCCATTTTTATAGATAAATATAAGAAGGGATTGATCCAGGAATACATACCTTATGGCGGGAGTTATGGGGTTGAAATGCTTTACAATAAAGGCGAATTGAAAGCAAAATTTACTCATAAAAGAATTAGAGAGTACCCTGCTCATGGCGGTCCATCAACTTGTCGTGAATCAGTAAGGTTTCAGGATATTGAAAGCTATTCAAAAATTCTTTTAGACAGTTTAAATTGGAATGGTGTTGCAATGGTGGAATTTAGAATTGATGCAAGAAACGGAGTACCAAGATTGATGGAAATAAATCCAAGGTTTTGGGGTTCATTAGCAATGGCTTACCATGCGGGAGTTGATTTTCCGAAACTTCTTCTGGAGCTAATAGTGAATAAAAAATGTGATGAAATATTTAATTACAAATTGGGTATTCAGACGAGGTGGTTGTTGTGGGGAGATTTCCTTTGGCTTCTTTCAAGAAAAAGAAAAAGAATGAGCAAAGAAGAATTGTACAATTTTTTCTCCTTCAGAATACATGATGATATAATTGACCGTGATGATTTGAAGCCGGTATTGGGAACCATTATTGATTCTTTTAGAATGGTATTCTTCGGTAATAAGCTGAAAGATTTATTCAATCGCGGCTGGTAAGGAATAATTTTAATACATATAAAATCTTATGAAAATATTAATTCTGACTCAGTTCTTTCCACCAGAAATAGGTGCTCCTCAAAACCGGTTATTTGATCTTGCAAAAAGACTAAACGACAATTCTGAAGAAATAGATATTTTGACTGCAATGCCAAACTATCCTAACATGTGTATTTATGATGGGTATAAAAAGAAATTGATGAAAGTTGAATACATTGAAGGTTTAAGAGTGTTTCGTTCATAGATTTTTGTAAGAAAATCATCTGCCATTTTCTTTAGGTTAATGAACTATTTTTCATTTGTCTTTTCGTCTCTTCTATTAGGAATAATAAAACTAAAGAAATATGACATTATTATTTGCGAATCCCCTCCACTTTTTTTGGGAATTTCAGCTGTAATTCTTGCCAGATTGAAAAAATCTAAACTTGTTTTTAATGTTTCCGATTTGTGGCCTGAGTCTGCTAAAAAATTAGGCTTAATTACCAACAAGTATATTTTGGAGCTTACTGAAAAACTTGAGTTGTTTATTTATAGAAAGTCTAAAATTGTTACAGGTCAAACGAAAGGAATAATTAAAAGTATTAATTTGAGAGCCCCATCAGTAAAAACTCATTTATATAGGAATGGGATAAATACAATGTCTTTGGTTGTTCAAGAAGTAAAATCTAATTGGAAAGTTGAGAACGTTTTCAATGAAAACGATTTTATTTTGTTTTATGGAGGAAATATAAGTTATTCTCAAGGACTTGATATAATTTTAAGAGCAGCGAAGCTTCTTACGCACATCCCGAATATTAAGTTCGTACTTCAAGGTAATGGACCTGAAAAAGAAAGATTAATTAAATTAAAAGAGGAATTAAAGCTTGAGAACGTTTTCTTCTTTCCACCAGTTTCGAAAATGAAAATGAATGAAATCCTTCCTCAAATTGATGCTGGGATAATTCCGCTTAAAAAGCTGGATTTGTTTTTAGGTGCAATTCCTTCCAAAATATTTGAATACTTTGTCCACTCAAAACCAATTTTACTTGGAGTTGACGGAGAAGCAAGAGAACTATTTGTAGACGAAGGGAAATGCAGCCTTTATTTCACACCAGAAAACCATGAAGAATTAGCAGAAAAAGTGATTCAATTATATAATGATCCAGAGTTAGGTAAAGAATTGGGGCGGGCAGGAAATCTATTCGTTCATGAACGTTTTGATATAGAGATGATTGTTAAAGAGTTTCATAAAGTCTTAAAAAGTTTATAAAGGATGGGGTTTAATTAGCAATATTTTTCCGAATCACACGGCAATAAAATTAGTTTTTTTTATTTAATACTTTTTTGGTAATTTTATCGGGTCAATTAACAAAAGTATGATGCAAAAACAGCTTATAAATTTTTTCTTGAATGGTAATATCAAAAGGAAATTCACATTTATTCTTTTTGATCTGATTGCATTTTGTATATCCTTAGTAAGCGCTTTTTATATACGATTTGAATTTGAATTCAGCTACGTCCAGTTTACAAATCTTTTTTACTACCTGGCTCTTTTCTTAACTATAAAATTCTCCGTATTCGCTTTTTATCATCTGTATGATATTAGCTGGCGCTATGTTTCGTTACAAGATTTAGCAAGTATTGCAAAAGCCTCTGCAATCAGCAGCGGTATAATCTTTATTATCCTTTACGGATTTGAACTAAACAAATTCGAAGGTTTTCCAAGAACGGTTATTTTACTTGATCTGATGCTTACTTTTATTTTAAGCAGCGGTTTCAGAATATCGAAAAGAATGTTCCTTGAAGTGTTTAGAAAAGATGCCGGAACCAGCGGTCTGAAAAGGACAATAATAATTGGTGCAGGAAGCAGCGGGGAACAACTTCTCAGAGAACTGTACCGGAACCAGCCAAAGAAATTTATACCGGTTGGATTTATCGACGATGATTTGAATAAACAGAATCTTCAATTACAAGGTGTTAGAGTAATAGGTACGACTGAAGATTTGCCTTATTTAATTCACCAGCAAAAGATTGAAGTAATCATCATTGCAATCCCTTCTGCAGATAGAAATTTCTATAAGAAAATCTTTATGATTGCAAAAGATGCAAACGTCTCGGAAGTTAAAGTCGTTTCAACTATTAACGACATATCTAATGTAATACAGGTATCTGTTAGAGACATCCGCGATCTTAACGCAAGTGATTTGATTGGCAGACATGCGATTTCAATCAATACAATTGATATCATTAAATATATCAAAAGAAAAAGAGTATTAATTACCGGTGCTGCAGGTTCAATCGGTTCCGAAATTGCAAGACAGGTAATTTTTTACGACCCTGACATTGTCGGAATTCTTGATATTAACGAAAGCGACCTTGCGGATCTGGAAGTTCAATTAGGAAGGAATAGTAAAGCGATTCCGATAAAAATGTACCTTGCGGATATTTCCGACATGCAAAAAGTAGATAAAATAATTAGGGAGTTTGCACCGGATGTAATCTTCCATGCAGCCGCTTATAAGCATGTTCCCGTTATGGAAAAATTCCCTGAAGAAGCAATAAGAGTAAACGTCCTTGGAACAAATAATCTTGCGATATCAGCTAAAAAGTATCATGTCGAAAATTTTGTATTAATCTCTACCGATAAAGCCGTTAATCCGACAAGTATTATGGGTGCTACAAAAAGAGTTGCCGAGAATATTGTAACCGGTATAGGTAAAGGCGGCGGTTCTAATTTTGTTTCGGTAAGATTCGGTAATGTTATCGGTAGCCGCGGAAGCGCATTGCCTATATTCCTTGAGCAGTTAAAACACGGCGGACCAATCACTATAACTCACCCGGATATGAAACGATACTTTATGACGATTCCTGAAGCTGTTGCTCTTGTTTTGCAAGCGGCGGCAACAGGGAAGAACGGCGATGTTTTTGTGCTGGATATGGGTGAACCGATCAAGATTCTCGATATTGCCAAGGAATTGATATTAATGAACAATCTGATTCCCGATAAAGATATTAAAATTGAATTTACAGGTATTAGGGAAGGCGAAAAGTTGTTTGAAGAAGTTCTGACTGCTGAAGAAGGCGTTCTAAGCACCCGGCATGAAAAAATATTTAAAGCTAAACTTAATTGTACATTCGATGAAACAACCGTTGCAATGATGATTGATGATTTTTCAAGTATTAATACAACCTTAACTAAAGATGAATGGCGCTCCATGCTGAAAAAATTCGTGCCGACTTTCGATTGGAAAAACGGTAACGGTAATGGTAAACATTCGGGCAACGGAAAATATCTTAATGAAATTAATGGTAAAGCAAGGAAAACGGTTGAAGAGAACGCTGGTTTCTTTTAATCCATTACAGTTTTAAGGAACCGGATGAGAGTTGCTTGCTGCCTTCTTTTCTTTCTCTTGTTTTCCTTTAATTCATCGTTTGCACAGGTAATTAACGAAGATCCTAATTCACCTGTCTATGATTACTTAAAAAGAGCATCTGTATCAGGCTTCTTACCTGAGTATAATGATGTGGTTTTACCGTTATCGAAATCTAAAATCCATCATCTTCTATCTTTAATTCAGGAAAAGAAATCGTTTCTATCTTCGATTGATTTAGAAAAGTTAGAAAGGTACCAATCGTATTATCACCATACAGATTCAACTGATTCGATAAAATCTTTTTTGGGGAATCATCAGTCAACCTTAATTGAAAATATTGTTTCTAATTCAGAGAACCATCTATACCATTACAAAGACGAGCACTTTTATTTTACTATTAACCCGGTTTTCTCCAGCAGGTTGATAATGAACAAGAGTGAAAGCAGAGACATTTCTGCTTCTCAGCTGCTTTTTTACGGGGCAGACATTTCGTTAGTTTTTAATAACTATCTCGGCATTTATTTGCGAGGAACAAACGGTGTGCAATTCGGTGATAGAGAAACTGCAAAATTGGATAGAAGAGTAGCTCAAAGTTTTACATTTAATAAAACGGGTTTGAATTATTTTGATCAAACAGAAGGTTATATTCAATTTCAGAATGA
>DAIRET010000123.1:0-8601 GCA_036795455.1 Ignavibacteriaceae bacterium | reverse complement strand
AGAAGCATGATAAAAATACTATCGAGATTAATATAAGCCATTGCCATCGGTCCCATAAAAGCTATTGCAAGCAGAATCCAAACAACCACCTGGAAAATTGCAAGGAAACTTAGTCCGAAAACTTTTCCAAGTAGAAGGTCATTCGGTTTGCACGAGGAAACCAATATCTCCATCAAACGGTTTGATTTTTCTTCAACAAGACTTCTGATTAGCATACCGCCTGTACCGAGGATGCTTATCATTAAAAGAAATATGAATATATAAGATGAGATAAACTTACCGAAGAAGTCGGTTTTACTTTCTTTCCCGGTTTCTTCAACTTTAATCGATTTTATGTTGATGTCTTTCGAGATTCTCTTCACGAGTTCCGGGTCAATATTTGCTTTAGCGAATTCAATTTCGCGTCTTACCTGGTTGAAAGACTCTTCGAACCGGTCCATATCCCTGAAGTTACCGATAGTTTTGCTTCTGTATTCAAGTTTAATACTGTCATTACTTTCCGAATAGATGTAAATATAAGAATCGATATCTCCCTTTAATACTTTGGAATTAGCTTCGGTTTTAATTTCACTGACTTTTTTATCATTACTGAAAAGATTCATTACAACATAACGGGGTTGTCCGTCCGGGAACTTAGATGAAGATATTTTTTCCGAAAGTTCGGTGTAAAATGTCTGTGTGGAATCAAGTATACCGATTGCTTTAGTTTCCGTATCTTCCTGCTGGGCAAGTTTACCCGGAAGATAAGAGAATACAAATATTATAACCGGTGTGATTATTAATGATAGAATGAAAGCCTTTGTGCGTGCTTTTTCAAGGAATTCCCATTTTGCTATCGTTAAACTCTTTTTCATACTCTATACCGATGTCTTTTTGATTACGTCAATAAATATTCTGTTTAGTGTAGGTTCTATAACCGAGAAATGCCTTAGCTGAATCTTCGATGAAACATCATGCAGAAACTGCGAAGGCTCGATATCCTGTTTCAACTCAATTTCCGCGTAGTTGTTATACGCATCAAGATTTTGAACATAGGGGAGTGATTTAAGAAAAGAACCATCACCGGAAAACTCGATTTTAACGCTGTTTGTTCCGAAGCGTTTTCTAACATCGTTTACTTTTCCGCTGCATACTTCTTTACCCTGGTTAATTAAAAGAATATCGCTGCAAAGTTTTTCAGCTAATTCCATTTGGTGCGTGGATAAGATTATTATTTTTCCTGAATTGACGAGTGAAAGAATCAAGTCTTTTATCAACTGTTGATTTATCGGGTCAAAACCGCTGAACGGTTCGTCAAGTATCAGTATAGAAGGGTCATGTACTAAAGCAGTAATGAACTGTACTTTTTGCTGGTTCCCTTTCGATAGTTCTTCTAATTTTTTTTCTTTATAGTTTTCTATTTCAAGTCTTTTCAACCATTCTACTGCAAGAGTAGCGGCTTTGTGAGGGGATAACCCTTTAAGTTCGGCAAGATATTTTATTATGTCGATAACTTTACTTTTTTTGTACAAACCTCTCTCTTCAGGTAAGTAACCTGTATTGTTTTGAAACTCCGACGACAACGGCTGCCCGTCAAATCTAATCTCACCCGAAGTAGGTTTTATTATGTCAAGAATAGTTCTAATTGTTGTTGTTTTGCCTGCACCATTTGGACCAAGGAGTCCGAATATGCTGCCCGGTGATACTGAAAAGCTGATATCATCAACTGCAATAGTTCCGGTGAATTCTTTTCTTAGGTTAATTACTTCTAACATAGTTCCTTTTCTTTTTTCAAAAATTAATGAATTTAAACTAACTTCAAATAAAAAACATGATAAACGGTTTTAAATCTATTTTAAGACTGTAACCTCTCTACAACTGTTTTAATCTCTTCAATATGTTCAGGTGTGGTACCGCAACAACCGCCAATAATATTTACACCCGCTTCAACAAGTTTTGGAACTACTCCGGCAACAAAACCGGGTGATTCAGGGTAATACAATTTATTTTCTTTTATTGTCGGCAGTCCTGCATTCGCTTGAACAATGATTGGTATATCACTATTTACAATTCGCATTTCTTTAACAATACCGACCATTGTATCAAAACCGTTACCGCAGTTCGTTCCGATAATACCGGCGCCTGCTTCAATTACTGCTTCAACGAATGAAGCAACTGAAACTCCCATCATCGTTTTAAATTCATTGTCAACAGTCTTTTCAAATGTAAAAGTCGATATAATTTCGAGTTCACTGTTTTCTTTAACTGCTTTAATTGCTATTACTGCTTCATCAATTGCCGAAAAAGTCTCGATGCATGCAGCATCTGCACCTCCTTCTTGAAGTGCAATCGCCTGTACTTTGTAGGTTTCGTACAATTCTTCTTCAGTAATATCACCCATTAAAAGCATTTTCCCTGAAGGACCAATCGAGCCTAACACTATTCGATTACCAGCTGCTTCTTTTGATATTTCCGCAGCGGCTTTGTTCAATTCAAATTGTTTTTCGGTTAATCCGTAATGTTCCAAACGAAATTTATTCCCGCCGAAACTGTTTGTCCCGATCATATCCGAGCCGGCATTAATATATGCTTTTGCAATTGATAAAACTTCAACTCGATGGGTAATATTCCATAGTTCGGGACATTCCCCGGTTTTTAATCCCTTCGCCTGGAGCATTGTTCCCCATGCACCATCCGAAACAAGTGTCTTTTTTTCTCTTAATAATTGTGTAATTTTTTTCATTCTTCTATCTCAATTTATGATGTCTGAAACAATCTGTATAATCGCAAACCGAGCATTGGTAATCTTCTTTCGTTACTTCTTTTCCCAACCCGATTATTCCGCTCACGCTTTTGATTGGATACATTAAAGCACTTTCTGTTAATGATATTCCGCAGAAGCTTTCCGGTAACAAAGAAAATAACATATGCTGTTCTTTTACAGACCATCCGCAATAACCGGGACTATATCTGCTTGTCGTTTTCAATCCATGTTCTTCAGCAGTTTTATCAATCATTTTTTCAATCCATGCGGCAGCACCTTCCGCAGTTTCGGAACCGATTGAGTCGAAAATATATCCTTCAAGTAAATCACCCTTTGACATTAATTTTCTTGCTTCCGATTCCAAACCGTTACCGGCTGTTGCTGTAAATATTGCTATAGTTTCGCTTTTCAGTAACCTTGTAGAAATTATCTTTTCAAGATTAAATGTAAGGTCTGAATAAAACATAAATCCTTTTGTTACTCTGAATTGTGAGGGGTCCAACACTTTGAAACCGCACCGGATTTCTGTGTACTTCGAAAGGTCTTTCAGTATTTCATCAACTTGAAGTTTAATTTCAGGCGATGCGGTTATTTTTTCGCCAAGCCACGATTCAATGCTCTCTCTTTCAATTCTTAATTCATCTGCCGGAAGTTCAAACTCGAAAGATTGATTTATCAATTCATCAAATGGTTTAATATTATCTTTTATTGTATTCATTAATTAATGTTTAATCCATTTAAGTATTCGAGTGCGTCCTGCGGGTTAGGGGAGAAGAAATCCGCTCCAATTGAATCTGCATACTCTTGTGATAAAGGTGCCCCGCCCACCAAAACTTTTATATCTTCATTAACCGTTTTTATTTCTTTAATTATACTCTCCATATTCAACATTGTCGTTGTCAATAAAGCGCTTAATCCTATAGCTGCCGGTTTATGTTCTTCAACAGCTTTAACGAATTTCTCAGCCGAAACATCCACTCCGAGGTCGACTATCTCCCAGCCGCCCCCCTGTATAATCATAGCAACTATGTTTTTTCCAATGTCGTGAAGGTCGCCGGCTACGGTTCCCATTACAATTTTTCCTTTGGTTTTAATTTCATTGGAGATAAAGAAAGGTTTAATATGAACCATTGCCGCATTCATTGCTTTTGCTGCTATTAGGACATCCGGAACAAACACCTTGTTAGCCCTGAATTTTTCACCTATACGCTGCATCCCTTTTATTAATCCTTCATTCAGGATTTCAGATGGTTTAATTCCGTTTTCAAGTGCTTTTTGTGTTAATTCAAATGCTCCTTCTTTTCCTTTTAAGTCGGGGGGATAAGGAGATTGTATGTTGGATTTTCCTCTTTCCACGCATACTGCAATTTCGTCAAGGATATTTTCCATTGATGCTCTTTTACCTTCTTAAATTATTAATAATCGAAACCTGTTTCCGTAACTTTTTTCTTTTATATTTGATGACAGATACCGAAGTCTGCACAGTAAATTACCCATTTAGCAATTCAAATATAATGAAAACTTTCTCTTTCGGAATAGGGGAGAGGAAGGTGTGATTTATTTATTCGTAATGATAAGAAATTAAATCAATCCGATTGAACAAACTCTCCCATCAGACTTCCGACAGCATTTTTTATACCCGGGGATAGTGTTTTTAAATACTGTTCCTGTGTTAAAAATACTACTTCTTCAGATAATTCGGGGTGCTTTTTTAATATTCCGACTATGAACTTCAATGCTGAAAATCTTACTGACGGTGCTTTATCAATCTGTTCCCAGGTATCCATACAAACATTAAACAGTTTCCCTTCCTGGGTTTCATTTAATTTCATGAAGGAGAGTATTTTTAATAATTCCCGTTTATGCCCGTCCGGTTTCCTGTTCATGCATTTGAGGATTGTATTGATATGTTTTTTTACACGCTTATCATTCTTTTCCATGCAGCTCCATAATAACCATGCTGCACGCCATGACAACGTCGGTTTGTCCGAAACCGCCAATTCAATCGCTTCGTTAAAGTACCCGGGATTATCAATTAAAAATGAGATCATCTCATCTTTATAGCTGTTTATTAATTTTTCTTCTAAAGGTGATTGCATATACCATCCCGATTCACACATGAAGCATTTAGTAAATGTTAAACGTCAAATTTCAGATTGAAATAATAGAATCGTTTAGCTTTATTATTGATACTTTTTAAATTTATACTGTTCTGCCAGTTTCGTTTTTTCTTCCGGTGTCGATGAAGTAAAGTATTGCTTCCAGCCGGGACAAAAATTGATATGCCATCTCCACAGCTTTCCCAAAAACGATTTCGGGTGATTATCATACTTTGCCCGCCAGGCGCAATTTCCACAATTTGGTTCCGGCATTTTAATACTCCATTAATTCTGTTTTGTTCATTTTTTTATATTTTTATTCAAAAGTAATTCGGTTTATTCGTTTTCCTGATAACAGCTTTCATTGCTTTTTACTTCTGATTCTCCTGCTTAAACTTTTTAATTATTTTTTCGCTCAGTAATAATAGCATTGAGGGCATTTGTACTTTTTTCCCGCGGACTTCGGCGGGAGTAAATCTAAACTCCTTAACTTCTTTTAAAGCAATTGAGTCTACGATATCATTTACCCCTCTGTAAACTTTGGTGCATAATACATTTCCCGATGTATCTATCATTGCTCCTATTAACAAAAAATTATTTTCATCCGGTTTGTTAATTAGACTTTCTACCTTTTTATAAAAAGAAAAAAGAATGCTATCCATGTTATCTATTAATTCCGTTGTTTTTGTTACCCAATGATACTTAGGTTCAATAACTTCAAATTCGCTAAACAAACTATCGCAATTTAACCTCTCAATCTCTTGCGGATAGGAATTGATTAACATTATCAAACCAAAAAGTATAAAGAAAAAGATTTTCACATTGCTTTTATAAACAGCTGGTAATAAAAGCAAAATGTGTTTAATCATTTTTAGCCTCGTTGTTAAGTAATCAACTCTAATTGTATGTAGGAAAAGAAACTTCTTCTCTCTTTACTTTTCTTAAGCTCAATTTACAGCGTAAATTTATGAAAATTATTTGAAATTACCTTTTGATTTATTGATTCATCTTTTAATCTGCGGACTAATGCCCGATAATAACTAATTGGATTATTCGATTACTCATTAAAAAATTATATTACAATTTAGACCTAATTTAACTGAAAAAAGCGTATAGCTCCCATTATCGCTAATATCACCTCTAATAGAATTGAAACAATAACCTATCGACCAAAAGAAATTTATATATTGCACCCCCAAATAGTGAGAGAGGTTTATGGTAGAGAAAAGGATTGATTCAGAGGCACGGAGCGGAATGGAAACAACATCGGAAAAGAACACCAAACGCAAATCATGGGTGGATGAAAATTTTGTTGAATAAAAACTCGATTAATCGGGAAATATTAAATATATTTCGATACTATTTAACGTCATTTTGTTTCCTATAAGAAGGTGCTTTACAATTAACAATTTTACAAAGGATTATAAATGGCAGTAATCGGTTTAGACCTTGGCGGTACAAAACTATCGGGAGCAATCTTTGATCAAAATGGGACAATCCTCTTCAAGAACAGCTCTCCACTCAACAGAAAAGCCGGCAGTGAAGTCGGTGAATTAATAATAAATCTTCTTGACGGATTATTATCGGTTTCGACGGAAAAGGGGATTGAAATAAATTCAATAGGAGTCTGTATCCCCGGTATTTACTGGGCAAAAACAGGCTCTGTATGGGCTCCCAATATTAAAGGATGGGAGAATTATCCACTTTTGGAAGAACTCACCTCACATCTTGCCGGTAAAAATATTTCCGTTTGTATTGATAGCGACAGAGCTTGTTACGTGCTTGGAGAAGTGTGGCAAGGTTCTGCTAAAGAATGCAAAGATGTTATTTTTATGGCAGTAGGAACCGGTATAGGCGCGGGAATTTTAATAAACGGTGAAGTATTAAGAGGGGCAAATGATATAGCAGGTGCTATCGGCTGGCTTGCTCTTGAAAGACCGTATAAAGAGAAATTTATTCAATGCGGTTGTTACGAGTATTATGCATCCGGGGACGGACTTGCAAGATCGGCAGAAGAGATAATAAACTTATCAAAGGGATACGCCGGCGAACTCAAATCGTTATCATCAATTACATCGTACGACGTTTTCAAAGGATACAAAAACAATGATGAAGTTGCTGTTAAAGTAATTTCGCAGGGAATAGAACTGTGGGGAATGGCAGCAGCAAATCTTGTTTCGCTTTTCAACCCGGAGAAAATAGTATTCGGAGGCGGAGTCTTCGGTCCCGCTTCCGAGTTAGTTGAAGAGATTTATAAAGAAGCAAGAAAATGGGCTCAACCGATAAGTATAACAAAAGTAAAATTTGAAAAATCGCAGCTCGGCAGTGATGCCGGTCTAATTGGTGCAGGTTATCTTGCGTTAAAAAAAATCATATCATAAAGGCTTAATATGTATAAAAAAAATGCCGTTTTTTCTGCGGCTTGTATAGGAATGCTTTTTTTTGGTGTATCGCTAATCTCTATCGGTACGCTGCTCCCATCATTAACGACAAAGTTTCAACTTGATGATATCGCGGCAGGCTCTCTTGTTTCACTTCTGCCTATAGGGATATTGTTAGGTTCGCTTTTATTCGGTCCTGTAGTTGATAAATATGGTTACAAGTTCCCTTTGATAATAAGCAGTTTACTTGTAATTGCGGGAATAGAAGGAGTAGCTTTATCAACTTCCTTTTTTGCAATTCAGGTATCTGTATTTTTTATCGGTTTCGGAGGCGGTGTAATAAACGGCGGAACCAATGCACTTGTTGCAGATATTAGCTCAGAAGCAAAAGGGGCAAGTCTTAGCTTGCTTGGAGTTTTCTACGGAATAGGCGCTTTGGGAATGCCTGCAGTACTCGGTTATTTATCCCGATTTTATAGTATAGATTCAATAGTATCGGGAATAGGTCTTTCACTTCTTATTGCCGTAATATACTTTTTAGTTGTACGGTTTCCTGCACCGAAACAACCGCAGGGGCTTCCGATTAAAGAAGGCATAAAATTTATCAAAGACCCTGTAATCTTATTAGCAGGATTTTTCCTTTTCTTCCAAAGCGGAATTGAGGGAATAACAAATAATTGGACTACAACTTTCCTACAAAATGACCTTGGTGTAAACAGTGAGCTTTCCCTGTTTGCTCTAACTTATTACGTTGCCGGTTTAACAGTTGCACGGTTGTTACTTGGTTTTATGTTGAAAAAAGTTTCACCTAATATTGTTCTTTATCTAAGTTTGTTAGTAGGACTTGCCGGTAGTCTGGTATTACTATTTTCAAGTTCTTACGGGATGGCTATAATAGGTTTGGTAATTTTGGGTGTTGCATTTGCAGCGGGTTTCCCTGTATTGCTGGGAATTATCGGGGATATTTATTCCGGTTATTCAGGTACTGCATTCAGTTTGATATTCGTAATAGCATTAACCGGGAACACAATAATTAATTATGTAACGGGATTAGTCGCGAATGCTTACGGAATAAGGAATTTTTCAACTATTATTATTATGAGTATAGTGATAATGGTTGTAATACTTCAGCGGGTACTTAAATTATCATCCGCAAAAAAATGATACTGTTTTATTAATCTAAAGAAAAGAAGGAAAAAATGTTAGCAAAAAAATGGCTTGAAGAAACAAGAAAAATAATGGATAATATTGAGGAAACTCAAATAGAAAATATAAAAAAAGCAGCCGAAGCTATGGCTGATACAATCGGTGCAGGTAGATGGGTTCACACTTTCGGATGCGGACATGCTACCTTGCCAATCGAAGAGATGTATCCTCG
>DAIRET010000315.1:0-1688 GCA_036795455.1 Ignavibacteriaceae bacterium | reverse complement strand
GAGGGAAGACCTTTCAACCATTTTGCTGCCGATATCATTTGTCCATTCAAACCCGCCTCCTCTTGCAGAAACAGAAGCAGCGTCAACTGCACCGGTTGTAACAAAAGGTCCAACTTTGCCGGAGCCGAGTGAGTCGTTACTAATATATGCACCTATCCACAAGCCTCCGTCAAAAATGTGCTCAATACCGCTGCCGATAGGATATTCGCACGACGGTTGTTGCGGCCAGAGTGAAAAACCATGCCCGTAAGTACCGAAATTTGTTATAGTTAATCCAATATTTCCAACATTAGTATACTTTGTATTATCATCATCCATTGTTTTTTCAAGGACTTGATGCTGTGGAAATAGAAAAGAACCTGTGGTAATTATTAAGAGGATTTGTAAGAAAAATATTTGTCTCATTAATGCTTTTTTACTGATTTATTTAAAACTGCACATGTAATATAATTACTTGTACGCAATTTTAAGAAATTTTTCGTTACTAAATCATTAATTTTTAGGGACAAAAATTTGTCTTGCTTGCTGATCTGCGTGATACGAACTTCTTACAAGGGGGGATGATTCAACTATATGAAATCCCATTTTTAATCCTTCTTCTTTGAACAAACGGAATTCATCAAGTGTAACGAACCTATCCACAGGTAAATGGTTTTTCGTAGGTTGTAAATACTGCCCGATTGTTAAAATATCGCAATTATGTTTAACAAGATCGGACATTGTATTCAGAATTTCTTCATTCGTTTCCCCAATACCAACCATAAGTCCGCTTTTCGTCTTTAATCCCCGGTTTTTGAACCAGTTTATTAACTCAAGACTTCTTGTGTATTTTGCCTGCGGACGAACAGCATGATATAATTTTTCAACTGTTTCAAGGTTATGGTTTAAAATATCGGGAGGATTTTGCATAATAATTTCAAATGCTTCTTCGCTTCCTTTAAAATCCGGGATTAGAATTTCTACCGTACATCCAGGCATTTCTTCCCGTATTCTTTTTACTGTATCCGAAAAGATTGAGGCACCCCCGTCATTCAGTTCATCTCTATTAACCGAGGTGATAACTACATGCCTGAGTTGGAGCCTTTTTACTGCATCTGCAACCCTTCTCGGTTCATCAAGGTCAAGTTCCGTTGGCATACCGACTTTTATATTGCAGAAACCACAACTTCTTGTACATGTGTCGCCGAGAATCATAAATGTAGCCGTTCTATGATTCCAGCATTCGCCTATATTCGGACATCTTGCCTCTTCACAAACAGTATTCAGTTTGTTTTCTTTCATCAGGTTTTTTACATCGCTGTAATTCTGCCCTATTGGAAGCCTAACTTTTAACCAGTCTGGTCTTCTGCCTATATCTCCCCTATTCTCTTCAGCTTTTTCTTTGTATGCTTTTTGATGTTTGTTTATCATGTTTAACTTTAATTTTTACAATCGAAAAATAAGAAATCTTTATAAAACGTTTCCGTCAAATTTTTCGAGTGTATCTTTTATATGGGCAAGGAATTTTCCACCGAGCATTCCGTCAATTAACCTGTGATCGTGCGCCATTGTCAGATACATAATAGGTTTTATAGCTATTGTATCGAACCCGTTCATTTCAACTACAACAGGTTTTTTAACAACCGCACCTACTCCAAGTATAGCTACTTCTGGTTGATTTATTATCGGCGTACCGAATAATGTACCAA
>DAIRET010000122.1:0-8647 GCA_036795455.1 Ignavibacteriaceae bacterium | reverse complement strand
TGTGTAACCCCCTCCACAGAATAATGTTGTGTTTTCGTTGATTACTCCCAAATCAAGTGCTGCCAGAGCACAAAATACTTTGAAAGTAGAGCCGGGTGGATGCTTAGCACTTGTTGCTCTATTAAATTGCGGTTTCTGTGGATCAGTATAGAGTTTTTGTAAGTAATTCTTTGACGTTACGTATGAAAACTCGTTTAAATCGTATCCCGGTGCAGAAACCATTGCAATTACTTCACCTGTAGATGGTTCAATTGCAACAGCAGCCCCGCTCTTCCCGATAAACGCTTCTTCAGCAGCTTTTTGTACATCGGCATCTAAAGACAAAACCAGGTCTTTTCCTTTTACAGATACAATGTCATTAATTCCATCTTTGAATTTTCCAACTTCCCGTCTTCTTGAATCCACAAGGACAAAATTATATCCTTTAGTTCCTCGCAGAAGTTCTTCATAACTCCGCTCAATGCCATTGTACCCTATCAAATCACCCGGATTATAATAGGCGCTGTCCCGTTTTAGTTGTTCCGGTGTAATCTCTTTTGAATAACCGAAAATATGCGAAGCCATTATTCCGGCAGGGTAATTTCTCTGCATTTCAATTATGTAATCAACACCATGCAAGTACTCCGAGTTTTCTTCAATCCATGCAATTGCTGAAAAGTCCACACCTCTTTTTACTTTAAGAGGAACGAACCTGGAATAGATTCTATTCCTGTAAAGAAGATTATCTATATAACCCGAATCGAGGTCAAGTACTGTTTCCAGGAAATGATTGGTACTTCGTTCATACTCGGCAGGAATAATTCTAACAGTATAAGCCGGGGTGTTTTCAACTACAAGTTTATAGTTTCTATCGTAGAACACACCGCGTAGTGGCGTCTGTTCAATCGCTTTGATACTATTCCCGGAAGATTTTTCATCAAACCTTTTTTGTTCAAGAACCTGCATCTGGAATAATCTAACTGTATAAACTAAAAAAGCGGCAAAGACAAGAAAATAGAGGAGGTTCTTCCTAGTATTCGATGCAAAGTTTTCCGTCATCAGATGTATTTCCTTTGGGGATAAAATATCATGACAACTGCCCCAATTGTTACAGTATAAAACACGGGTATCATACTTCTTTCAAACAGAAGTGAAAGTAGATTGCTTTCGTAGTCAAAGCTTGTTATAAGCGTTAATGCGATGTTATCTATAATAGAACTTAATAGGATAATCAATAAAAAAGTGTAGGATTTCAAGTAAATATCAATTTTGTTTTCGTTATAAAAATAACCGGCAATAAATCCCGTTAAAGTTTTTGAAAACATAGTACTGCCAAGTAAACTACCGGTAATTAAGTCGATAAACAATCCGAAAACAAAACCAAGAACCGTTCCGTATAATTGTCCTTTCCTTAACGTATAAAAAATTAAAAGGATAAGCAATAAGTCCGGAAGAAAGCCTTCAATTGATATCAAAGGAACAATAATAATCTGTACTAATAACAGTGGGAAGAAAACGAGCAGCGGAATCAAATATTCAAGCTTCATTTACTTCCTGATAAAATAATTAAGTTCAAGTTCATCCTTCTTTTTGCTCTGAATGTTATTGAGTACGAAAAGATTATCTACTCTTACAAAATCAACATTTGATTTAATAATAATGTCGTTAAAAATTCCTTTTTCAGGATTCAAGATTTCGATAACTATTCCGACAGGTAATGGTGTGTTAATTAATGAACTTGTTTCCGATGTAATAACTCTATCTCCAACTTGTATATCGGCGGTTTTAGGCAGATTTGTTACTGTAAGATAGTCGCCATTCCATCTTAATATGCCTTCAAACCTGCTGCGTTGATCACGAACTACAAGTTTTAAGTTCACGTTTTTTAAAGTACGTACAATCGAATAATCGTCTGCACAATTATAGACGATTCCAATTAATCCTTCCCCGTTTAGCACCGGTAAGCCCGGTTTAAGTCCATCCTTTTTCCCAAGGTTGATTGAAACAGTACCCTGTGTTGAAGAAAATGACTTTGAAATTATTTTTGCAGGAAGAAGCGAAAATTTTGCAGTGTCCTTAAAACCGAGCATGTTTTTTAACTCTTCATTCTCAATTCCGAATTCGCGTAATTTATTAACTTCAAGCATTAGTTCGGAGTTAATTCTTCTCAGCCGCTCATTTTCACTACGGATGTCGGAAACGAGTACAACATCGGAAATTACGGATGTAACTACGGAGAAACCACCGAAGACGAATGACTTAAAGTTTTTCACTGAATCGTGGTCATTCTTTGAAATAAGAAAAAGGGAGACCAATAATAAAATTATCAGAACAAAGTATTCTTTATAGCTAAACCAGAGTTTATTAACCAGCCTAAACATTAATAGCGTCTATTACGAATTAATACCCTTGAATAACGATTGAGGTTTTCAATAACTTTACCTGCCCCGCGTGCAACTGCAGTAAGCGGGTCTTCTGCAACGTGAACAGGAAGATTTGTTTCCATCCTGATACGCTCATCAAGTCCTTTTAATAATGCACCTCCGCCTGTAAGCATAACGCCTCTATCAAGAATATCTGCTGATAATTCAGGTGGAGTTCTTTCAAGCGAAACCCTTATTGCATCAACAATCTGACCTACACATTCATTTAATGCATCACGAATTTCGACTGAAGAAACTTCCGTAGTTTTGGGAACACCACCTACAAGGTCCCGCCCTTTAACCTGGATTGTCATTTCTTCTTTCAAGGGAACTGCCGAACCGACTTCACATTTAATCCCTTCGGCAGTTCTTTCTCCGATTAGAATGTTGTGATTCTTTTTGAAGTATTGCATAATTGCGTAGTTCATTTCATCGCCAGCAATACGAATTGATTCTTCATTCACAATTCCTGATAAAGCAATTACTGCAATTTCGGTTGTTCCTCCACCTATGTCTATTATCATACTTCCGACAGGTGCATCAACGTCAATACCGATACCAATCGCAGCAGACATCGGCTCGGCAATTAAATGAACTTCTTTAGCCCCGGCATGTTCGGCACTATCGCGTACCGCTCTTTTTTCTACTTCAGTTATGCCTGAAGGAACGGCAACTATTATTCTTCTATTTGAAAAAGGACTTGGATTAACTCTTTTTATAAATGCCCTAATCATTCCTTCGGCTATTTCAAAATCTGCAATAACACCATCCCTCATAGGACGAGTAACCCTGATTTCTTTATGTTCCCTGCCCTGCATTTCTTTCGCTTTATTACCGAGTGCAATTATTTTTTTTGTATTCCTGTCGAATGCTACTATGGATGGTTCGTTTAGTACTATGCCTTTGCCTTTAACATAAATCAATGTATTGGCAGTACCAAGGTCCATTGCAATATCGGCAGAAAATAAATTTAAAAATCCCATAAAACCTCTTAATGTTTAAAATGTCTAATTCCTGTAAAAACCATTGCTGTATTGTTTTTATTTGCAGCGTCAATCACTTCAGCATCACGGACAGAGCCACCCGGTTGAATAACTGCAACAGCACCGTTGTTTACTACTTCAAGTAAGCCATCCGCAAACGGAAAGTATGCATCGGATGCAACAACCGAGCCTTTTAATTCAAGTCCGAATTGTTTAGCTTTTATTGCAGCAATTTTTGCGGAATCTACTCTTGACACCTGTCCGGCACCAACACCGACGGTCATTTTATCTTTAACGAAAACTATTGCATTTGACTTAACGTGCTTACAAACAATCCATGCAAATTTTAAGTCTTCAATTTCTGATTCCGAGGGTTTTCTATCCGTTACCGATTTCAAATTCACAAATTCTTCTTTAACCCGATCGCAGCTTTGTAACAATAGTCCGCCCGGAATGCTTCTGAAAGTAAACTCGCTATCATTAATATTCTTAAGTTTTTTCACCAGGCGTCTGTCTTTTTTCTTATGCAAAACTGTAAGAGCCGCTTCCGAAAATGATGGAGCACAAACGACCTCAAGAAATATTTCATTCAACTTTATTGCTAACTCTTCATTCACTTCTTCATTAACAACAACAATGCCTCCGAAAGCAGAAACCGGATCGCAAGTTAAAGCCTTTAAATATGCGTTTAAAGTTGTATCTGCTTTAGCTGCCCCGCACGGATTATTATGTTTTATTATCGCACACGAGTTTGCACCGAGTTCCTCAACCAATTCAACCGCTGCTGCAAGGTCAAGGATATTATTGTATGAGAGTTCCTTACCGTGAATCGGTTCAAAATAATCGTAGAAACTTCCGCATACTTCCGCTTTCTGATGCGGATTTTCGCCATAACGTAGTTCTTTTAAAATCGGTTTGCTTAGTCTAAATTTATCCGGTTTAATATTAAATTTCTTCTCCAACGTCCCTGAAATATTCACATCATAATCTGCTGTGTGTGAATAGGCTTCAACTGCCAATTTTTCTCTCGTTTGAATTGTAACTTCACCTGATTTCAATTCGGCAATAAAGTTTTCATATTGTTCGGGAGAAGTTAAAACTGAAACGTATTTATAATTTTTAGCTGCTGCACGAATCAAACTTGGACCGCCGATATCGATATTTTCAATCAAATCGCTTAATTCCGCATCCGGATTCCGAGCCGTTTTTTCAAAAGGATAAAGGTTCACGCAAACAATATCTATAGCTTCAATAGAATTAGCTTCAGCCTGTTTGATGTCATTGCTTTCTTCTCGTCTAAAAAGTATTCCGCCGAAAATTTTCGGGTGAAGTGTTTTTACACGTCCGTCAAACACTTCCGGCGAGCCTGTAAAATCGCTTACCTCTATAGTATCAATTCCGTTTTCTTTCAGCAATTTTGCTGTTTTGCCTGTTGCCAGAATTCCATATCCAAGTTGATGAAGTTCTTTTCCAAGCAGTTCAATCTTTGATTTATCGGACACACTAAGCAACGCATATTTTTTCAATTCTAATTCCTTATTCTTTAATTTCAACTCTGTTATTTACTATTCCAACTTTTTGCATGGCAATTTTTCCAATCACCCAGGGAAGTAGTTCATGTTCTGCTTCCAGTACTTTAGCCGCAATTTCTTCGGGTGATTTAAGAAATAAAATATCAACACACTTTTGAGCTATTATTAATCCCCTATCGTATTCTTCATTAACAAAATGAACTGTTACACCGCTTACTTTAACAGAAGAATTGTAAACTGCCTGGTGAACCCTTATTCCATACATACCGTGTCCCCCGAATGCTGGCAGCAAAGCAGGGTGAATATTTATTATTTTATATGGGAATTCACGCACAAAAAATGTAGGGATCAATTTCAGATACCCGGCAAGAACAATTAATTCAATTTGTTCATTCTTCAAGATGGGTAAAAGCCCCTCGTACTCTAAAAAACCGTCTTTTTTTTCCGATGAAATAGTATAAGCCGGTATTTTATATTGATTTGCAATATCAAATGCACCGCAGTTACTCTTGTTACTGCATACAATTTTTACATCAACAAGATTTTTAAGTTCACTTGAATTAATAATAGCCCGTAGGTTAGAACCTCTGCCGGAAACAAATACTGCAATGTTCATTTTTAAAACTCGTGTACAAATTAGTTATTTACGTCTGAAAATACAATCAATTCTACAGTGTAAGAAAGAAAAAACCAGCTCTACAAAAAGCCGGCATGCAAACCAAATGTTTAGGAATTCATCCTGCTTTTAAAATTATTTATTTTTCCCTGTAATTTATTCTGATAATCGTAATCTGAATACTTTTCTGCTTTTTCAATATTCTCTTTTGCTTTGCTAATGTTCTTTAACTCATAGTAATTTGAAGCTGCGATAAAATGCGTAAAAGGCAATATCCATTCATCCACTTTTGATGAATTTGTAAAAATAATAGTGCAGTGCATCAAAGACTCTTCATATTGATTCAATTCAAACAATGCTTCAGCAAGATAAAGCGATATTTTCGGTGTAAACTCGTTATTTTCGTTCATTTTCAACAAAGTAGAGAGAGAATCAGCAGCTTTTTTATAGCTCCCTGTTTCAATCATATTAGAAAACCTAATAATACTTTTTTCGGTATCCGTAATCCCGTTCTTTAAGAATAACTCTGCTTTTCTTTTTGCATAAAGATCATCATCCAGGTTCAAATTGCCGTTTCGTGCTGCTGAAAATAAATCCTTGGCGGTATCAATATTATCTATCATTACATAACATAATGCACATCGATAATTAGCAATTCCTTTGTAATCCTTATCACCCGAAGTAACGGTAAATATATTGTAATAATTTATTGCCTTTTCAAATTCATTTTTTCTGAAATAGACATCCCCCAATAAAAAATTCGAAAGCGATATAATCTGTTTGAATTCAGGGTTTTTCTGTTTCACCAGTTTGTGTAAAACTTTTTCTGCATTACCGAGGTCTCTTTGTTTAATATCAACGACCGCTAAGGAATAAAGGAAAAGTACATTTGACGGGTATTTTTTTATCAATGATTTAAGGATTGAAGAAGATTTTTCAAAGTCCATGAAGAATTCCGAATAAATATGAGCAAGATAATACTCGGCTTCTATTCTTGAGAACTCCCCTTTTTCAGCAGTTAAAGTCAAATACCTCAGACCTTTCACCTGGTCGGCGTCAAAACCGATCAAGTTAAGCGCCCATTTAAAAGAAGAAGGCACCTGGCTTAGTGCAAATTTGAATAACCCTATTCCCATGTAAGCATCATAGTTGTTAGGATTTATTTTTATAGCATCATTAAGATAAGAATTTGATTTCTGGCTTGCCCATATCATATCAAGAAATTTATCCGCTTTACCGAATGCAATTGCCCTGTAACCGTAGATAGAACCTAAAATGTATGTGAATGTTTCGTTATCCTCATCTTTTTTTAACGCGTCTTTTGCTTTGTCGATTGTGGTGCTTGAATAATTAACGAAACCATCGAAGTTTTTCTTCTCGGAATTTCCAAGATAGCTCCAGAGATAAATTGTTGATTTGTAATAATAACCTCGCGGGTCTTCGGGGTAATGTTTAATTATCGTGTCGAATATTTTTGAAGCTTTCTCAAGTTCAAAATTATAAGAGTGCTTTTGTCCCTCTTTAACAAGGTTATTTATTGTTTCTTCTTTATTCCCCTGCGTTGCATTACTTAAAAATGAAACTAATAGCAACAAAAAAGTTGTCTTCAAAAAAACTTTCACATCAATCCTACTTAATTTTCTTCTTTATATTTCAAAGCGGCTTTTACAAATTCTCTAAAAAGCGGGTGAGCTTTTGTAGCACGCGATTTGAGTTCAGGGTGAAACTGGCATCCAACATACCAATTTTTTGATGGAACTTCTATTATCTCCACCAGTTCATGATCCGGTGATAACCCGCTGAACTTCATACCTGCTTCGCTAAGCTGCGATCTGAATTTGTTATTGACTTCGTATCTGTGCCTGTGGCGTTCAGTAATATAATCTGTTTTGTACGCTTCCCAGGCTTTAGTTCCCTGCTCTATCATACAAGGATAAGCACCGAGTCTCATTGAGCCACCCATATTTTTAACATTTTTTTGATCCGGCATAAGGTCAATTACGGAATACCTGTTATTCTTTTTAAATTCAGAACTGTTTGCATTCTTTATACCGCATACATTCCTGGCATATTCAATTACTGCGCATTGAAGCCCGAGACAAATCCCGAAAAACGGAATATCATTTTCACGTGCATACTGAACTGCTTTTATTTTTCCTTCAATTCCGCGTTCACCAAATCCGCCTGGAATTAATAAACCGTCAATGTTACCGAGGTATTTTTCAACTTCAGCTTCTTCGCAATCTTCCGCATTAATCCACCTAATTTTAACTTTGGCATTATTCTCGGCGCCTGCATGAACGAATGACTCAACTATACTTTTATAAGCATCAAGGTGTTCAACATATTTTCCGCAGACTGCAATTTCGACATTTTTTGATGGAGCTTTAACTTTATTTACAAGTTGTTCCCATTCATCAAGTTTGATTTTCCGCTCCGGTATACCGAGTTTCTTTAATACTATCTGGTCAAATTTCTCTTTAAACAGCACGAGCGGTACTTCATAAATTGATGTACAATCGTATGCGGAGATAACGGATTTACTTTCTACATTGCAGAAAAGAGCAATCTTTTCACGGAACTCTCTTGCAAGTTTCTTTTCCGAGCGGCAAATCAAAAGATCGGGTTGAATTCCGAGTTCAAGCAGTTTTTTAACGCTATGCTGCGTTGGTTTTGTTTTCATTTCACCGGCAGATTGAATATACGGAACGAGCGTAACATGAATAGAAATTGCATTTTTCCTTCCAACATTTAACATCAATTGACGTATAGCTTCAATGAACGGAAGACTTTCAATATCTCCCACAGTTCCACCTATTTCGGTAATTATGATTTCATAATCGCCGACCTCGGATAATTTCTGCATCCGGTGTTTTATCTCATCAGTAATATGTGGAATTACCTGAACGGTAGCTCCGAGGAAATCCCCTCTTCTTTCTTTACTTATTACTTCGTGATAAACCTGTCCTGTTGTTGTATTATTAGCTCTCGTCATATTGGTATCAAGGAAACGCTCGTAATGACCGAGGTCAAGGTCTGTTTCTGCACCGTCATCGGTTACATACACTTCACCATGTTGAAAAGGGTTCATCGTACCCGGGTCAACGTTTATAT
>DAIRET010000121.1:0-8677 GCA_036795455.1 Ignavibacteriaceae bacterium | reverse complement strand
ATCCCTTTTTTATCTTTTATCTTTTCATAGATGGATAATGACTTTCTAATCAGTTCAAGTGATGAGTAATTATCTCCTTTTAACCAAATTATTTTGCCTTTTAGAAGATATGCTCTTGCTTCTTCTGAAGGGTAATTGATTTCTTGAAGAAGTTCGAAACTTTTTTCAAGGTATGTTAGTGCTTTGTTAGGTGCGTTTTTAAAATTTTTCTCTGCAAAACCATTTAAGATTTCTATTATTCTTTGCGGCGACTCATTTAGCGATAAAATCGAATCAATATCAGTCCTGCTGAATAGAGTAATCGATAAAAATATAAAAAGGCTGAGAAATTTTTTCACTTTTTCGTTTTTTTAATATATGCAAAAATAAAATATTTGGCTATTCTAAACTAATTCTATTTTACGTTCTTTAATCCCGCCGGGACCGATAAATAGCAATAGATACAGAATTCCGAATTTATTATCGAAGTATTTCAGAAATAGTTTAGCGGCTTGAGTTATTATCTCGTTCTTGGGGGACTTTTTTTTACAAACCGTTCAGTCTTTACCGTTTAGCAGACTGATCGCATCATCCACTGCTTTATGGTTCCCGGTAATCACAATTGTATCTTTATAGTTTAGTTTCTCATCTGCCGTAATTATCGAAATTGTTTTTTCATTCCTTACAATTGCAATAATTGTGGCACCGGTTTTTGCACGAAGGTCAATTTCTCCGAGTGTTTTACCAATGTGTTTATTTGTTTCATCAACATAATAAATTTCCGTCAAACCGGCAGCAAGTATTTCGTTAAGATGAAGCAGCCTGCTTCTTGCATCGCCTCCGTCAAGCATCATATTGTATGAACCTTCGCGTAACAATGAAACTTGTTTCATAATTATATTCAAAGGGATATGGTATTTTGAAAGTACTTTACTGAAGATTTGAAGTGAAGTTTCAAATTCTTCCGGGATAACTTCGTCCGCCCCAAGTTTCATTAATTCGTTTACTTCGCTGATGTACCTTGTCCTTACGATTGTATAAATATCGGGATTCATCTGTTTGGCAAAGCGTAATGCCATTTGAGTTGCTATCGGGTCTGAAATTGCAAAAACTATAACACTTGCCTCTTGAACACCCGCCTGGTGAAGTATCTCTTTTTTAGTAACATCACCGTACATAATATTCTCGCCTGCTGATTTGCATCGCATAACAGTATCGGGATTCAATTCAATAATTATATATTGAATTCCCGTTTCTTTTAGTACCGAAGCAAGGTTTTTCCCGTTCAATCCGAATCCAACAATTATCACATGCTTTTTAAGAGATAAGGCTATTTCCGCAAAAGATTTATCTTCCTCTTTTTCTTTAATATTGAAAAATCTGAAAATAAAAGGGGCGTATTCTACCAAGAATGGATTAAGCAGCATTGAAAAAATAGTTGCGGCAATGAATGCGTTGTAATACTCGCCACTTATCAGTTGAATCCCCAACCCAGCCTGCGCAAGAATAAACGCAAATTCTCCTATCTGTGCATTTATCAATCCCGACAAAACTGCAACCCGTAACGAATACTTCATACTGAGCACAACTAATAAAACAATTGTTGCTTTTAATACAATCGTTCCGATTACTAGTACAATCATTAAGAATGGATACTCGATCAGAAAAAGTACGTTGAGCAACAATCCTATTGAAACAAAGAAAATGCTGTTGAATGCATCTTTGAACGGAAGAATTTCTGCAACTATTTCGGAACTGAATTCCGATTCCGATATGATTACACCGGCAATAAAAGCGCCGATACTAAAAGATAATCCAATTGTATCCGTTATAAAAGCCGTACCTAAAATAAGAAATAAGATCCCTATTGTAAATATTTCTCTTATTCTAATTTTAGCAAAGTAAAACAACAATTTCGGGACAAGTATTTTTGCAAGAAATAGAACAGCGACAAGTAATCCAACTGCAAAACCTATTTGAGAGAATACATCGGAAAAGGTAAGAGATTCTTTTGCTCCTAAAACCGGCAGCAGGATCATCATAGGTACGATAGACATGTCCTGGAAAAGTGAAATTGAAACACCGATTTTACTGTGCGGGGTATCAATTTCATTTCTATCTATAAGGAGTTTCATCATTATAGTTGTGCTTGTCATACTAACAAGCATCCCGAAAAAGATAGATTGATGCACAGGTACACCAAATATTGAAAACAGAATTGCACAAACAATAATCGTTAATAAAACCTGTAAACCACCCGCATAGAATAGCAGCTTCTTCATTTTCAACAGCTTTTCAATTGAAAACTCAAGCCCGATAGTGAACATCAACATAATAACGCCGATTTCAGCCATTACTTCAATTTGCTCACTGCCGGAAATTAAACCCAATCCAAAAGGACCTATTATAACACCGGTAATCAGATACCCAACAATAGTAGAGATTTTAATCTTTTTAAAAAGATAAACGATAGGTATCGAGAAAAGTAGGATTATAACGATGTCTTTTAGAACCGAGAATTTTTCCATTTACATATTGGTTTATTATTTATTTACATGAGTTAAGGTTTAATCGTTCGTTACAAAAATACTAAAATTTTTTAGAAATGAACCTTGAATAATATAAAAAATTCCTTGTCTGTTTTTAAACTACTATTTACTGCCGAAAAGAATCTTACTATCTCTCTCCTTCCCTTTTTCGTACCATTCTTTTGGAACTATATCCCAGTTTCCGATTACAACCGGGTTAACTGTTTTCTTTTCTTCGATCCATTTCATAATGTAATAACGTAAATCTTTTTCGGAAGAATAGGCAATCCGGGAGTGTAGATCGGCCTCTTCTATTCCCGCACCGAGTGTAAGGTGTCCACCGCCACCGTTACCCCTATATGAATTTAACGCTACTTTGTAAATGGCTTCCGGTTCAAAGTTTTTCCCGTTGGAGAAAGATGAAATTGCAACTCTTTCACCGGCAGGCTTCGTTATGTCAACCGTGTAATTGATACCGGCAGCGCAATCGAAATTGTAGTACTGTGCCGCTAATTCGTAGTTGCTTGTTCTTTCCGAATAAATGTAATTACCGGCAGAATCTTTTCTGAAATTCAGTAAATGATCATTCTCATCTTTCATTGTATTGAACCAAAAGCTGTACGAATACTCAAGATGATCTTTTATCTCTTTCCCGGTTAGTTCCATCACGTATAAAAGATTTTCGTACCTGTAAAGATTGAACATATCTCTAACGTAAAGGTCGCCTTCATTTATGCGGGCATTCATAGAAAGAGGAGCAGTGATAGAAACATCGGCATTTGTTAATTCCAATTGAACGATATGAACAAGATCAACAAATGCGGAATTACCGAGAATCGCATCTTTTGAATAAATTGTTTTTGTGATGTTGCCTATCGGTCTGGAAACATACTCTTTTATCACATCAAATTCTTTCGAGAAGTAAGTAAGAAACTCTTCGTCCGGCTTGTATAAATTTGAATTGATTATTTCTCCTTTGATTTCTTTTTCCCATTCTGAACTTGTTTTATTATAAGAGAAAATAACCTCAGCAGTTGCTACTGTTCTTGCATCGCTTGAAGGACCGAGAATTAAAACATCTTTACCTTCAGAGTTTTTTACTGTTTTGTTCCATATTTTATGATCGTGCCCGACGAATACAATATCAAAACCGGGGACCTGCTCGGCAACTAATAAAGAGGCGTTTTCATTTCTAAATGTTTCTTTCTCCTGGTTGCCGTAAGTATAATCAACTCCTGCATGAAAAAGCCCTACAATCAAATCGGGATTATCTTTATTGCGGATTGCAGTTATCCAATCTTTTGCAGTTTCAACCATATCTTCAAAGTACATTCCTTCCCAAATTTTTGGAGGAAGCCATTTCGGAATAGCGGGAGTAATTAATCCGAGTACTGCGATTTTCACACCTTCTTTTTCGATTATTGTATAAGCGTCAAAATAAGGTTGATTTGTTTTTTTGTTGATTGCATTAGCTGCAAGCCAGGGAAAATTGAATTCGGCTCTTATTCTATCATATACCGGGTGTCCTGCTTCAATATCGTGGTTGCCGATTGTTGCAGCATCATATTTCATGTAATTAAACATAGATGAAATAATATGCGGAGCCTCGGTTTGCTCGAAGTTGTAGTAATAAACGGCAGGCTGTCCCTGGATAATATCCCCGTTATCAAGTAAGATTACATGCTGATCTTCTTTTGCTCTTTCCTGTTTTACATAAGTATATACATTCGCAAGTGAATGGCTGAGCTTGACATCATTTTTAAAATCGAAAGGAAAGACAACACCATGTACATCGCTTGTTTCGATAATTTTCAACTTAACTGTTTGAGCAGTAAGTAAAGTTGAGAAGAACAAAAATAGAGCTAATAAAACCAGTAGTCTCTGTTTTAAACTAAACAATCCGGAATTTTTATACATTACGAAAAATCTTTCTTTCAAAGTTATAATCATCCTACTAACTAAAAACCAGTTACTTTAGTTTCGCCACCAGCTTTTCAACTGCAGAAACAATCATTATCTCGCACTGCCCGTAGGGTTTCTTTGCTTTTTCTATTATTGTATTAGCCTTACTAAACCACTCTGTACCCGGTTTTTTGTTCTCTTCAATCATAGAAAGTGTTTGCAATCCGAGTTCCGATAGTTCGGATAGATTTTGTGATAATAAATCAATCTCCCGTATTACTGGGGAGAGCAGCATGGTTTCTTTTAAGCATTCATGATTATCACGCCACAGTGTAAGCCAGCTTATTAATTGCGGGGCAGCGGATTCATTATTCCCTTCTAAATACTTTTCCGTTAAAACTCTGAAGTTGCGGGCAGTCATAGATTCCGGGCGTGCGGCATCTACAATTCTTGTATATGGCGAATATGAAGTGTATTTCACTCCTTGAGAATGCCTATTATAAATTTTTACAGGCTCAATTACATCAGCCAGAATTTTCAATGCAGTAATGTCGTTGTTATTCGTTAATCGTCTTAACATCATTTCATAATTTTTAATATGCAGCAAGCCGTGTTCTTCAAGTAGAAAACTTATGTTTTCAAGTCTGCGGTACATTTCATCAACATTATTAATATCGGGAGAAGACCATAAACGCTCCGCTATTGCGGCTGTTCTGGGCCAGATGCGGGAATCAATAGTTTCGTAAGTAACAAGTTCTGCCCAGCTTGTTGCTTCACCGCCAAGAATGAATTTCATTTCATCTTCTGCAAGAGATGTATTTGCCGGGATAGGATCATTCAAATAATGAAATTCAGCCGGTTGAATTAAATCGATGTAGTAACCATTCGATAAAATTCCCATATATCCTTTCTGTGCTGACTCAACAAGTGCTTTGTGCCCCCGCCAGGATTGTATTACAATATTGTTCGGCATATCCGGGTGAAGAATTTCATCCCAGCCAATCATTTTTTTACCATGCTTTGTAAGAATTCCAAGAATTCTTTTATTAAAATAAGCCTGAAGCTGGTGATTATCCTTAATATCATTCTGTTTCATAAAAGCCTGGATTTGCTCGTTAGCATTCCAGTGCTTTCCGTTCACTTCATCACCGCCGATATGAAAATATTCATCCGGGAAAAGTGCTGCCATTTCACCAAAGAACTTATCAAGAAACTGATATACAGCTTCATTCGCCGGATTAAAGCATGGGTCAAATACACCCCAGTTTCTTTCAATTTTGTAAGGACCTGGAGCAGAAGCAAGTTCGGGGAATGCGACAAACCATGCAGTCGAATGTCCCGGTACATCAAATTCGGGTATAACGCGTATGCCTCTTGTCCCGGCATAACTAATAATATCTTTAATTTCTTCCTGGGTGTAGAATAAACCGTCGGAACCTAATTCATGCAGTTGCGGAAATACTTTACTTTCAACACGAAAACCCTGGTCTTCGCTTAAGTGCCAGTGAAAGACGTTCATTTTAACTGCAGCCATAGCATCAAGATTTCTTTTAATAACATCAACCGGCATAAAGTGTCGGCATGCATCAATCATCAACCCGCGCCATGGAAATCGTGGTTTATCAACAATATTCATTGAGGAGAAATAGTAACCTTCCTCATCGGTTTTTAGCAGTTGCAGTAAAGTTTCCATTCCCCTTAATACACCGAAATCAGTTATTGCCTTAAGTTCAATCAAATCGGATTTTATTAAAAGAGTATAAGCTTCCTCTTCGTTTAAAACAAGATTAGCCGGTCTCAAGCAGCTAATAATCAACGCGGGGTTGTCAACACTACCCTCTTTTTTTATAAAATCTTGAGGAAAAAAAAGTCCCGTTCTGTTACTCAGTCTTCTTAAAAACCGGGATGTCTCTGAATATAGCCTATCGTTCGGATTACCGGTTATTGATAAAGTAAAATCTTTTTTCAGTCTGAATTTTCCATCAATCGGAATTATCTTATACGGGAAGGGCATCAAGTTGTAATTCATAGTTCTCACTTGGGGATAAATGTTAACCGAAAACAAAATTAAAATTGCAAAATGTAGCAAAGTTTTTTTCATACAGTCTCCTTTAAAACATGATTGAATTTATCAATAACTTCAGTTGCTAATCTCCTTCTGAAGCAGTTCATAATACTTTCTTATCAGTTCTTCATAATCTTTTGAATAACCTTCCCGCACTGCTTTGTTGAATTCCTCTCGCAATAGATTTTTCCTTTGAGTTGGGGTAAGGCTCAGCTCGGCGGGTGATTTTCTTTCTTTTCTTTCACCGGCAGTTGATTCTCTTTCTTTTTCAAAATCTCTTTCATTGATTGAACGCTGGGCATCAAGTAAGCGGGATAATATTCTTTCCTGCTTTTGAACCAGTTCGTCATTTAATTTATCAGTTTTCATATCGGCTATAACTTCTTCCATCTTTTTTAATGCGTCTTCAAGATTAGATGGGAGAGTTTTCGATTTGCCCGATTGTTTAGCTTCATCATTCAACTGTTCAAGTGATTTGCGGATCATTTCCTGCTCCTGTGCAAGCCGTTGGAGTTGTGCTTGTTGTTCGGGTGATAATTGTCCCGACATATTTTGCTGAAGCATCTGCGTAAAAGAATTTAACTGCATTTGCTGCCCGGACATTTTTTGAAGTTGCTGCATCAAAGACATCATTCCGCTGCTGCCGCTTCCGCCTCCTTGCGACATCATATCGAGCATTGATTTCATAAGCGTTGCAGTTTCATTTAGCGACTTCATCGCATCACCCTGTGTTGCAGAGGCAGCATTCGCATTTCTGTTCTGCAATCCTTCTATTGCTGCATTCATACTTCTCCTTGCATCACCAACAGTTTTTCCCATCTCCGGTGTTATTGCAAAGGTTTTCTGGGATAAAGCCGACATTTGCGAAACTATTTTATCAAGGTTGCGGCGAAGCCCGTCCTGTTGTTTTGCATTCTCCATGTTAGATGAATTCTGCCAACCTTTTTGCGAATTGTTTGCCAGTTTTTCCTGTTCCTTTGAAAGCGAAATAAGATTATCAAGAATTTTCAGCATTTCGGCAAATGTTTTCATCTGGTTCTGCATATTCATTGATTGCTGCATTTCCATCATACTTTGAGATAACTGTTTCATATTCTCGGAAAGTTTTTGCTGGTTTTGCTGAGCCTGTTGTTTCTGTTTATTTTTTAACTGTTCCGAAGCTTTGTTCGATTGCTCTTTGTTTTTTTGTTCATCAAAGCTGTCTTTTATTTCCTCCATTTTATCGTTGGGCATATCTTCAAGACTACCCATTTTATCCTGGAGTTCTTCAAGCTGTTTGGATAAATTCTCAAGTTCTTCGGAAATTTTATCCTGCTTTTTGCTCAGCTCTTCAGCTTTACTTTTATCATTCAAATCCGATTTCGCAGTTTCTTCTTCCAGCTTTTCCTGTTGACTTGTAAGTTCTTCGCTCCTCTTAATTAATTCATCAACTTTTTGTTCAACCTGAATCCGCTTTAATAAGTTTAATGTACGTTCGATACTCTTCTCGAACATCTCTTCATTAAACTGCATTTGATCCATAGCTTGCTGAATTTGCTTTCTATCCATTTGTTTAAGCAGGTTCTGCATTTGCTCCATTGCCTTCCGCATTTCTTCACCGGATAGTTCCTGCATCAACTTTTGTAGATCGAGATATTTTTCAAGAGTTTCTTGACTCAGAAGATTATTTTCTCTTAATTCCTGTTGTGTTTCTTTTAGTTGTTCACTAATATCTTCAACCTTTTGCTGAAGTTCATCGAACTTTTGAACAGCTTGTTCAATCTTTTCTTTTTCTTCCCATGTGATATCTTTCTTATCCTGCTTCAGTTCATTCTCAAGTTTATCAAGCGTTTTTTTAAGCTCTTCAGCTTCTGTTAATGTTTGTTCTAATTCTTTTTCAATGTTTTTGTGTTCTTTATCTGCATTTTCAAATAGTTCCGAAAGCGAAGGAACTCTAACCGTAAACGTTTTCGACTTAGTAGATTTCGGTCCGCTCACATTATCGTTATCAAATACTTCAAGATAATAGCTTATAACATCCTCCGTCGCCAGTTTTAATAAGGAAAGGTTCCATATATAATTTACGACAGATTCTTTGCTTTTTTTATCAATCGGGATTTCCACCTGGTTGAACTTATCATAAACAATATCGTATGCCGAGTCCTGTTTGAAATAAAAAAGCAATAGTTTATTAAAACCATAATCATCGGCAATTTTTACAATT
>DAIRET010000120.1:0-8703 GCA_036795455.1 Ignavibacteriaceae bacterium | reverse complement strand
TTAACTTATCGTTATCGGGATAAACATAGTACGCCCTTCCCCCGGTTTCTACAACCTTTTTAAGTAATAGTTGATTCCCTTCTAAATTATAAATGTAAAATTCACTTCTCTGCTTATCGATTACAAAAAGTAAAACAACTCCTATAATTATCGGTAATAACAGTAACCATTTCCGGCTTAGAATTATCACAAGCAAAATACCTGCGGCGGCACCAATCCATCCTGTTCTTTTATATGTTGCAAATAGTGCAGCAGCGGAAATTAAAAACGAGATAAGAATAAACAACCGGTACTTCCAATTTCCTTTTTCATTTATTAAAAATGAAAACAGAATCACGACAATGAAACTCATTATTTCACTTGTCGTAATCGGGTAATGGAATACACCGGGACCCGATTGTTTTATACCGTACAGGTTATAAAAATAATGTTGTGCAGAGTAAACGAGGTAAATTATAAAACTGAATAGTGCAAAACCGATAAAGACATAAAAATATTTTTTACTTCTTTCAAGATCAAAAGATGAAGCCGCTGTAACATAAACCACCGGGATAAGAAGAATCCTTTTCAGCATGTTTTGAAATGAATGAGAAACTTCAGCACTAAACAGAGTTGATAATCCTTCTGCAAGTAAAAATAGAAAAAATGCAAGTTCCAACCCGGTTTTACCGAACGGATTTCTTTTATTAACTGCAAATTTGAGAATGAGTAATAGAAGTGTTCCAAAGTAACCGATCTGGTTTATGAAAATGGAATTGGTGAGGCTTCCAATAAAAATCACCATAAAAACAAATATGGCGGTATCTATATATTTTTCAGAAGGAGAATTATTCATCAATTAACAGACTAACTTGAATACCTAAATTGCATTTCGTAAAACTTCCTGTAAAGCCCGTGTTCATCGGTCAGCAATTCATCATGGGTTCCAACCTGTACAATCTTTCCTTCATCAAGTACAACTATTTTAGAAGCATTTCTAATCGTACTTAAGCGGTGTGCTATAACGAATGTTGTCCTGTTTGCCATTAGTCTATCGATTGCTTCCTGAACAAGGATTTCAGATTCGTTATCGAGTGCGGAAGTAGCTTCATCAAAAATCATTATCTGCGGATCTTTTAATAATGCCCGTGCAATTGATAACCGCTGTCTTTGTCCACCCGAAAGTTTCAAACCGCGTTCTCCTATCATTGTATCGTACCCGTGAGGAGTTTCCATTATAAAGTTGTGTGCATTTGCGGTTTTTGATACTTCTATTACTTTATCAAGTTGGCAATCATCCCAGCCGTATGCGATGTTGTTTTTAATCGTTTCATTAAACAGTATTGTTTCCTGTGTTACAATTCCCATTAATCTTCTAAGATCGCTTAAACTGATGTTCTTAATGTCAACTCCATCAATTACTATTCTTCCGGCGGTAGGATCAAAAAATCGCGGGATTAAATCCACAAGTGTTGTTTTACCCGAACCGCTGGGACCAACAAATGCAACGATTTCTCCTTTTTTAACTTCAAAGGAAACATTGTCAAGTATCAATTCATCTGAATCATCATAATGAAAGGATACTCCTTCAAACACTATTTTTTCTTTCAACCTGTCTACCTTTACAGGAGCAGAAGAATCTTTTATTCCAGGTTCTGTGTCGATGATTTCGAATATCCTGTCGCCCGCAGCACTTGACTCTTGAATTCTATTATTAACGCTACTAAGCTCTTTAATCGGCGGCATCAGCTGGAATATTGCAAATAAAAATCCGAGGAACTCGCTTGCTTTAAGCGTTTGATCAACAAGAACAAGTTTCCCTCCGTAATAAATAATTATCACTCCAACCATAACGCTTAAAATTTCAGTAATAGGTGAAGAGAAATTTCTTATCCGTGTTATCCTTAAATTCAATTTAAAAAAACTACGTGTTTCTTTTTCAAATTTCTTGTTTTCAAATTCCTCCATACCGAATGCTTTTACAACTTTTACCCCGGAAATTGTTTCCTGTATTACACTTGTAATATCCGCCATTTTTTCCTGAATAAAAGTACTTACCGTTCTCAGTTTTATTCCAATCCAGCCAATTATTACCATCGAAAAAGGGAGAATGATAAGTGCAAATAAAGTCATCTGCCAGCTAATTGAAAAAGCTATTCCGAGGAAAACTAGAATTGATAACGGCTCTCTTATCAAATTGAAAAAAGCAACTGAAATACTTGATAAAACTACATTAACATCATTAGTAAGTCTTGAAATAAGATTGCCGACGCGTTCATTTTTGAAAAAGCTCATCGGTAGTTGATGTAGGTGCCTGTATGCCTGGTTCCTCAAATCTTTCATCACACCCTGTTCAACATGGGCAAGAAAATAGCTTTGCATATAGCCGAACACATTTTTTGCAAGAAATGCGAACATTACAAGGAAACAGATTCTTATCAACGTCTCGATTTTATCGCCGGTAAAAATCAATTTGTTGAAGTACCCGGAGATTGTATTTATTATATCGGTTGTAAAACTCGGCAGTGCAGTGGATGTTGTTCCGGTTGATTCAACTACTTCGACTTTCTGTCCCCTTGCTGATTCCTGGAATAATGAATCAAGGAGCGGAATCGATAAGTAAACCGAAAGTCCGTTCATTAAAGCATATAAAATTGTACAGCATATTGATAGAACTAGATGCCTCCAGTATGGTTTAACGTACGATAATAATCTAAAATATGTTTTCAATTCTTTACCATAAAAGTTGATTTAGCCGCTTCAGCCTATGCCGAACAAATTAATATAAAATCTCATCAGTAAATTAATGAATTTTGAAAAATAGCTCCATAGCGGACTATAAATAAATAGAATAAGTATAAACGACCCGTATAAACCGAGATTCAAATATTTTGCCGTGTATTTGTTAGGAAAGAAATCGAACAAAATATGTGAGCCGTCAAGCGGCGGTATCGGTAGCAGGTTAAATGCAAATAGAAACAAGTTGAGATATACTGCAAACCAGAGGACATTAAAAACCATCGGCGGTATTGTCCCCCAGCATTAAAACCGAGAAGCAGCGCCATCGCTAAGAAAAAGATGAATGATAAAATTAGATTTGAAAACGGACCGGCAGCAGATACTTTTGCATCGTCCATTAAGGGATTTTTGAATTTTCTTCTATCAACCGGGACGGGTTTCGCCCAACCTATAATTGCAAAACCGGATGCAAATGCCATTACAGGTACGATAACACTGCCGAGAATATCAACATGTTTTATCGGATTCAGTGTAAGTCTTCCTTCATTCTTCGCTGTGTCGTCTCCAAGTTTAAATGCAAAAAAAGCGTGTGCGAACTCATGCACTGCAAGCGAAATAAAAAAAAGAGGAAGGAATATCAAAAATGTAATTAGTCGTTCGTCTATCTGAATTGATGGCATAAATCATCCTCTCGGGTGATACATTTTATGTTCTTGTTTAATAAAATCTCTGTCAACGTGAGTATAAATTTGTGTAGTTGAAATACTCGCATGTCCTAGCATCTCCTGAACAGCTCTTAAATCTGCTCCGCCTTCAAGCAGATGCGTTGCAAAAGTATGCCTGAAAGTATGCGGATGAACTTCTTTTTTTATTTTTGCATCTTTAACATAATAAGCTACAATCTTCCATACACCCATACGTGAAAGTTTAGTCCCTCTTGTATTAAGAAAAAGAAAATTAAAACTCTTTCCTCTTTTTTCAAGTATAGGACGGCTGTTCTGTAAATAGTTATTCACGTGGTTTACTGCACTGCTTCCAACAGGGACGATTCTCTCTTTATCTCCTTTTCCTATCACTCTTATTACTTCGTCGTCAAAATAAAGATCGGAGATTTTTATATTTATAAGTTCGGAGATTCTTAATCCGCAAGCGTAAAATAATTCGAGAATTGCTCTATCCCTCAATCCGAACTTATCATCACCGGATGCGGCTGAAAGTATTTTTTCTATTTCATTTATTGATAATACCGACGGCAGCTTTCTTCCTATTTTCGGCGGCGATAGTTTTTCAACAGGATTTGCAGTGATATAATTTGATGCCGACAGGAAATTAAAAAAACTCTTTAATGATGAAAAATACCTTGCAGATGAAGTTGATGAAAGACCTATTCCGCTGATAAGTTTGAAGAATGATGTTAAAACTTTCGAGTCAACCTTGTTAAGGTCATTAATACCGGTTTCCTCCAGAAAACGGAATAGAGAGGAGATGTCGTTTCTGTAGGAATTGATAGTATTTTCCGCAAGATTCTTTTCAATTCTTAATACGGTGGTATAATCTTTAAGAAACAGTACAAATTCCGGGGCGGTTGCTTTCACTCCCCTTTCTCCAGTTCATCCTGTTTAGGGTAGCGGATCCGCCTGTGATGCTGCCCTAATAAAATATTAACGAAGGTTTCTTTGATTTTATCTATATCCCTGAATGTTAATGGGGAGTCATCCAGTTGTCCATCATTAATTTTTGCCGAAATAAGATTTGAAATCAGGTTCTCTACTTTTTCGGAATCGGGCTTTTCAATTGCACGTACTGCGGATTCGCACGAATCAGCTAAAAGAACAATAGCGGTTTCTTTAGTGTTCGGTTTGGGACCTGCGTATTTATAATCTTCAATATTTACTTTATCCTCACCGTACATCTTTTTCGCTTTGTCGTAAAAGAATGCAACGACGGTTGTTCCATGATGCATCGGAATAAAATCTATAATCTCCGGCGGAAGTTTGTGTTTTTCTGCAAGTTCAACTCCCCTTTTAATGTGATTGATTAAAACTTTCACGCTTTCTTCAGGGGCAAGTTCTTCGTGCAGATTTTTATTATCAAGTTGGTTTTCAACAAAGTACTGGGGTGAAAGAGTTTTTCCGATATCGTGATAATACGCTCCTACCCTTGCAAGCAGCGGGTTAGCACCAATTGCTTCAGCCGAAGCCTCTGCAAGTGTTCCCATAGTAAGAGAGTGGTTGAAAGTTCCGGGTGCTTTCCGTGCAAGGTCGCGTAACAAAGGACGGTCAAAGTTAGTTAATTCAAGAAGTGTAATCTCGGTTGTAATTCCGAATATCTTTTCAAAGAATACGAGTAGTCCGTAGGTTAATACCGGGCTTATTAATGCGTTGGTACCTGCAAAAGAAAACTCGATTAATATTTTCTGCCAGGATTCAAATCTTTCCAATCCGAACGCAAGGATAGTAGTAACATACCCGATTAAAATAAACATGAATGAGCGGAATATCTGTGTTCTGTTTTTAATATCCCGCACTGTATAAACCGATAATGCCCCGGCAACAATATTCATCACAACAAAAGTATAATCATTTCCTCTCAAACCTCCCGCTATCAATGAAATAATAACAGTACTGTAAAACCCTATTCGCGAATCAAACATTATTGTAATCAACATTGAAGCAGTAGGAATAAATATAAGCAAACGGAGTGAATCATTAAGATTGATTTCGTTTACAAGGAAGGTAACAAATGCGACCCAAAGAATGAGTATGGCAAATACTAAAAGCTTCTTGTTGTCATCGTAGATTTTTTTTCTAAATAGAAATATGTAAATACTAAGCAGGTAAAGTAAAAATGCAACGTGTAAAAACTTTCCGAGTAACTGCAACCAAAGACCTTCCGTCCCGATCATCTCTCCTTTGGCTGTTCGGTAAGAATCAATTTTTTGTTTTATTTCCTGTGTAATTCTGTCATGTTTCGCAATGATTCTTTCGTTTTCGTTTATTATCCCGGAAAATCTCGATACCTTCCCCTGAGCTAATTCTACTTCTTCCCGTGTGGCTTCAGGGCTGTAAATCAGAGTTGCGAAAATAAAATGAGATGCATATTCCCCTATCGCTTTTAGTAGTTCTTCAGAATAATCTTTACTGCTGAATTGTTCAAGGAGCAAATCTTTTACTTGTTTATAATCGAAGTATCGGTTTTTCAAATCAATAATATCAATATTACCGCGTCTTACAGCAATACTATCTTTCGGTATTTGTTCTTCCTTTATGCTTAGAACGCCCGTCTTATAAATCTGGCTTAATGATGATTCTATTTTATTAAAAATACCAACCAGAGATACGCCGTTTTTTCTTGCAAACTGTTTATCTTTTAACCGGAGAGCTTTGAATACCCGGTAAGATTGAGAAGAGAGAAATGTTGTGTTTTCAAAATCGGGTTTTGCTTCGAGTAAATCGGTATCTATAATAGTAAGCAGTTTATTATTGTAAGATTTCAACGAGTCGATACTAATCCTTGAAGCATCATCATTCCTTAAAAAAATAGGATAGACGCTTTCCCGCGCAGTTTCGAGTTCTCTGCGGTAGGTTTCGGGTTGTTTAATGATTGGAAAACTAAAAGGAGCAATCAGGTCGTCTTGAATCCATACAGTACCGACATTTACTTCCGTTTCTAATGATTCTCCTTTCGGAAACATCAAAACGATAAGTATTGCCGATAAAAAAAGAATGGCAAGCTTAATCCTTCTGCTTTTTCTTATCTTTTTTAGTTCCATGTCCCGGTTTTAGATTTTTTTGCCCTTAATACCATTTCCAGAAATTCTGCTGCTCCGTCTTCATTATTAGTTTTAACCGTTACAATATCGGCTAAATATTTTAATTCGGCAACAGCATTCGCAACCGCTACTTTAACTGCTTTAGTCTGAAATAGAGTTCTGTCGTTATACCAATCTCCTAAAACTGCTGTCTTTTTTATATCAATCTTCATATGCTTGATAAGCCGCTTTAGACCTGTTGCTTTTGTCGCTCCGCTCTTTCTTATCTCAAGACAATATATTCCTTCATTTGAATGTGAACGGTATAGATTTGTAGATAAACCGAATGAATAAGGGAAAGATAACCTGCTTTTTACATATTTAAGGTTTTCTTTGTATTCACTTACAAGTACAATTTCAAGCGATTCGGCGGCATGATCCATATAAGATTCAACTTCTTGAAATGCAACTCCGAACTTATCTATCGTATCCGGAATTATTGCATTGTACTCCGTATAAAAAACTGTATCGGCATGGCAAAGCGCTACTTTCATTAAGTATTGATCGGCATATTTAAGCACTTTAGCAACGCTTTTTTCCGGGATGAAGGATTTAAATATTACATCCTCGTCGGGATAGTTTTTGATCATTGCACCGTCCAATGAAATCAAAGGTGACGTTATACCGAGTTCTTTAGCATAAGGAATTACTGATGAATGTAATCTTCCGGTTGCAAAAGAGAACTTAACACCGAGTTGTTCTAATTCGGTAACCAGTTTGATTGTTTCTTTACCGATTTCGCCTTTGTTATTTAAAAGAGTTCCGTCAACATCGAAAACGATTAACTCTAATTGTCTTAATATACCTTTGGTAATCATAAATACTCACACTTTTATTCAACCAGGGAATCCCATCCGATTGTGGATAAGTTTTTATGAATAATGAACAAAGCTAGTACTGCTATCACAACACAAATAAAACCATTTACATAGTTCGCAAAAATAAAGTAGCCGATTCCGAAAAGAATTGAGTATACAAGGAATACACCGGCAATCCAGTTTATGAACATTCTTACAAAGCCGGAATCGCTTTTAACTTCGGGCATTGAATCTGAAATTTTCTTCCATAATACACCGCCGGGATGAACTCTTTTATAAAATGATTTTAAAGTTGCTTCATCTGTTGGTTTCGTTAGAAATGTTACTACTAACCAAACTATAGTAGTAGCATAGACAAGATAGAATAAAGTATCGGGAAAGGCAATTCCCATGCTTCTGACAATCGGATAAATAATGAACGGTGTAACCATTGCGGATATTTCAGACCAGGCGTTGATTCTCCACCAGAACCAACGTAGAATTAATACAAGTCCCACTCCCGCACCGCATTCAAGAATGAATTCCCATGCACCTGATATTCTCGTTATAAAAAGTGTAACAACAATTGATACAACCATTAATAAAATTGTTGTAACACGCGATACTCTTACATATGCTTTTTCTTCACTGTTTTGATTTATGAACCGGCGGTAAAAATCATTAACAATGTACGAAGTACCCCAGTTTAATTGTGTTGCAATAGTACTCATGTAAGCGGCAAAGAACGCCGCAACAAGCAGTCCTTTTAATCCGGCCGGGAGGAAGTCCCTCATTGCGAAAATGTATCCCATTCCTTTGGCATCGGCAGACAATTCAGGGTAAAGAATCAGAGAAGCCAAACCGACAAGAATCCAGGGCCATGGTCTAATTCCATAATGAGCAATTTGAAAGAATAGGGTAGCAAAAAGAGAATGCTTTTCATTTTTTGCGGACATCATTCTTTGAGCTACATAACCACCGCCTCCTGGTTCTGCTCCCGGATACCATGAAGCCCACCATTGAATACCAATGTAAGCAAGAAACGATGTTACAGTTAATGCGAATGCTCCTCCGACAGACATTTGATCGCTTATTGTCGGGAAAAAATTAAAAACGAAATCCGGTAGTTTTTCCTGCATCCCGGTAATTCCACCCACCTGAGGTGAATCAACAACAAGAACGGCAAGAATTACACAACTAACAATTGCAATAACGAATTGAAATGAGTCGGTAACTACTACTCCCCACAAACCTGATAGTGCAGAGTATATTGCCACAAGCAACATACAGCCGAAGACATAATAAATAACAACCTCCTCGGATATTCCGAACATGCCGATCAATATCGACATCATCGCTTTATTCACCCATCCGAGG
>DAIRET010000314.1:0-1707 GCA_036795455.1 Ignavibacteriaceae bacterium | reverse complement strand
TATAGGAATACAACTGGCTGATAGAATGCAGGCGCTTATAGGGGATACATTAACTGTTATTTCACCTGCCGGAATTGAGAAAGCTATTTTAAGCCTATCGCTTCCCAACACTCAAAAATTTATTGTCGGCGGGATTTTCCACTCAAGTAATAATGAATACGATGCACAGTTAATGTTCACATCGCTCGAAGCTGCATCAAAGCTACTCGGGTACGGAAAGAACTTCCAGGGATACGAACTACGTTTAGATAACCTTGATGAATCCGTCAAATACAAAAGAATATTCGAATCACAACTTGATGAAGAATTGTTTTCAATTAATACATGGTACGATTTCCATAAGGAACTATATAACGTAATGCAAATTGAAAGATGGGTAGCATACTTGATTTTATCTTTGATAATTGCAGTCGCAGTATTTAATACGCTCGGTTCTTTAACAATGTCGGTTATCGAAAAGAAACGCGATATTGGGGTATTAAGAACAGCAGGTCTACCGGAAAAATCAATAATGAAAATCTTTCTCCTTCAAGGATTTTATGTTGGGTTAATTGGAACTATTGCCGGATTTGCCCTTGGTTATTTTGTTTACTTTTTGCAGATCAATTATAATATTTACCCATTGGACCCGGCGCAATACAGAATTGATTCGCTCCCGATTGAATTAAGAGTAAGCGACTTCTTTGCGGTTGGGACAGCATCCTTTTTACTTTCATTGTTGGCGTCAATTTATCCCGCAAAGAAAGCAGCAAAAGTAAACCCGGTAGATGCGATAAAATGGGAATAACAAACGGATACGGTATGAATGAATTTTTAGTAAAAGCTGATACAATAAGTAAATCATATAACACAGAAAAAAATGTAAAACTCCGTGTGCTTAAAGAAGTTTCAATTGGAATTCTTCCCGGGAAAATTTCAGTTATTATCGGTGCTTCTGGCGCCGGGAAAAGTACCCTGCTTCACATTCTCGGGGGATTAGATAAACCCGATTCCGGGAGTGTGATTATTAATAACACGAACCTCTTTTCTTTATCTGATGATAAAGTTGCCGGGTTCAGGAATAAGAACATCGGATTTGTTTTTCAGTTCCATCACCTGCTGCCTGAATTCTCTGCATTGGAAAACGTAATGATCCCTCAAATGATCGGCGGTGTCTCATTGAAAAATGCAAAAATTAAAGGGAAAGTACTGCTTGATTCGGTTGGATTAATAGACAGAATAAAACATAAGCCTGCCGAGTTGAGCGGCGGAGAACAGCAGAGGATTGCTATTGCACGTGCACTTGCAAACGACCCGCTATTAATTTTTGCAGACGAACCGACTGGTAACCTCGACACCGAAAACAGCGAAGCAATTCATAAAATAATAATTGACTTAAGAGACAAACAGGGAAAAACTTTTGTAATTGTTACTCACAATAAAGAGTTAATGAATCTTGCCGATTGCGTTTATGAAATGAAAGACGGACAGATAATAAACTCAACGTTTAATTATCTGAATACTTAAAATTAAGTATCGTCTCTATTTCATTAACGGCGATACTAAATCCATTTCAACTGATTCTTCGCAGTAAAAGGGTTCGCCGTAATCTTTACCGATTTTGAAACCATAAAACTGAGCACGTGATTCTATGAACTTTATAAAACCAGGCTGACTGATAAAAGTTTCCGGTTCGGTACTGTTGGGATTATAAAACTGCGTATCATA